>CBDVEQ010000194.1:0-4986 GCA_965373045.1 uncultured bacterium
TGGTTCCGACAACAGGTGCACAACGCAGGCGGTGGGAATTATCAAACTCTCATCAATATGGCTCTGCGAGAATACATGAGTTCAAAAAGAGAATCGCTAGAGGAAACTCTCCGGTATGTTATTCGCGAAGAACTATCAGCATATGGCAAAAAATCCCAGCGCTGATCTAGGACTTCGACTTTCATACATATTCTGATCTTTCCTCACCAGCCAGGTTAGCTGAGGCTGAGCTTTGGGAGGAGGTGGTCGCTTGGACTATTTGATGACACCATAATACCACTAGAAAAAGGGACTAATCTTGATTTCCTTTTAAACAGAATGTTTGAAAAAACACTTGACTTATAAGTTATATATATCTAACATTATATTAGAAATAATTAACACTTTAAAAAGGAGAAAAAATGAAAAAAATAATCGTTGGAATAGTTTTGATACTTGTCCTTATCGTTGGATTATGGATTTTCAAAACAACAGAAATTTTCAACAAAATTGATTTATTACAATCATTAGTTGTTCTGTTATTAGTAGGCTTTGGTATACTGGCAACATTCAGACGCTTAATCAGTGCCAGAAAAGGCGAACCGGCTGAGGACGAATTATCAAAATTAATTTTACAAAAATCGTCATCCTTATCTTATTATGTTTCGCTTTATCTATGGCTAATTATTATCTATCTTAATGATAAAGTTAACCTCGAGACAGAACAATTATTAGGATGGGGTATCATTGGAATGGCGATTATTTTTGTTGGATCTTGGTCTTTTTTAAAAATCAAAGGCTTGAAAATTGACTAATCGAATAAAAGAATTTAGAGCAAAGCATAACTTAACACAAGCAGAACTTGCTAAAAAAGTAAATGTAAGGAGAGAGACTATTGTTTTTTTAGAAAAGAACAAATACAATCCCTCACTAAAACTCGCTCATGACTTATCCTGTGTGTTTTCAGTGACTATTGAAGAATTATTTATCTTTGAGAAAAAATAGGGCGGCACACAACAAAGTGTAGCAGTAATAAGGATTTCAGTCGCAATATAAGTCTTCTGCCCCGCATGAACTTCACGAAGGAATTTCTTTTTTTGTTAACAAACATATCCAGTCAATCAAAAATCCGAATGTCAGGCTCGCTCACATTAAATTTAAGGCCCAAATCAGACCTGGTGGATTGGCCATGATAGGAGAGTGCGGATTCCAGGCTTACATGAAAGGGCGACAAGAAATATCACCAGCGCCAGGAGTACTGGACTTTGACAAAAAATTGATTCAGCTCCGAGAGAAATCTACCCTGGGTGTCCAGCCAGTTGCGGTTGTACACCACAAAGATGTCAAGTAGACTACGGTAAGTGAAACGCATGCGTGTGTTCAAGCCCAAGGATCTGGTGATGTTATCATACTGCAGGAAACTGAGAATCTGCAAATTGGGGGAGAGGAAAAGATCAATCCGTGCTCTTCCCAGCTGTATATCCACGTTTCCAGAAGGAACCTTGCCCCAGTTCCTTTCTCCTTCGAAACCCAAGTTTAGGCGGTGGGAAGGCCTCCATGCGACTTCAACCTGCAATTGGTCCATAGTTCCATCATATAGCGTGCCGAACCACCAACTGATCTTTGTTGTCACTTTTCGTTTGCTGGCTGATTGGAATTCCAGGCGGTAGCGCCACCAATTGTACTCACCCGCTTTGACGATAACACCTTCAGCGATTTCAAAGTCTTCGGGAATACGTTCGTAACAAGGGACAATGTTGAATTCGATGCGATCTCCACTTTCCAAACGCCAATTTAGGGGAGCTGTGAAAATTCTCCACTGGAAGATTCTTCCATCCAGATCCCAGACTGCCTGCGTGAACAGTTCATGCATCATCTGACGAACCCAGGGCCAATCGGGCCTCGGTTTGTAAACGAGATTGAAGTTTGCCTTGTAGATTCCTCTCCAGGGCACATATCCCATCGAAGGGTCGTAATCTTCGCCGATGCGCTTAATATTCATAGAAATATCCCAGAGATCATTGGGGTAATCGACGGCAAATCCGAAGGCTGTGCGGTCATTTCCCAAATCCTCCCGGTTGTTGAACAATCCCCAGGCCCCGACCAGGAAGTTTTTATCACCGAGGAATCGCGAAGTCTTGTAAACGAAATCGACTCCGGTTTGCCAGCTGTTGCCCCGTCCTAAAGGATCACCAGCAGTCACGAGAAAGCCTAATTTTGATTCAGCTCCAATACTTTGAAAACCGCGGGCCGCAAAAAGATTTGTTCTAGGGGAAAGGCCATCAACAGGGCGCATCAAGGAATTTAGAACACAAAAACTAAAACGGCCTGTGCTTCCGATCGCTTTAACTGCCACATCTAAGGGAACGGTTTCCTCCTCTACCAGCCCGATGCGCCGGCTGAAAAAAGGCACCAAGTCTCTGCTGTGGTAGAAGCTCATTCCCAGTCCGAATTCGTAAATATCCGAACCTTCGAGGAAAAAGGTTCTTTTTTCGGGAAAGAACAGAGGAAACCGGGTTAGATTGATCCGTCTGGTATCAACTTCGGTTTCGGCAAAATCCGTGTTGATGCTCAGGAGTCCGGTGACATTTCCCCCGAAATTTTTCATTATATCCAGACCCGGCTCGAAATTGGTAGAGACCGCTTCTTCGGGAGAATTCTGTATACGGTTCCCCAATACATATGGCCGGACGGTCAATCCTTTTCCCTGTTGGAATGCTGGGAGTGAGGTGAGTTGGCCGGCGGTGCTGACATTCGTGACTTTAAAGTTGCGATTGGGAGCTGCCCAGCGGTCGGTTTCCTGCAACCGTTGGATCCGGCGCTCCACGTTAAATCCCCATTGTGTCAATCCTGTTGCGAATCGGAGGGTTTTGATCGGTATGAAAATTTCTGCACTCCAGCCTTGTTCAAACCGCCTTGCGGCCGCCTCCCAGATTCCGTCCCATTGTGCATTCTCTCCTTCTCCCTCTCTCTCGATCAAGCCGTCATACCGGGCTCCATTCGGATTGATGGCAAAAATGTATCCGGTTCTTCCGTTTAAAAAAGTGTCCAGCACGATCTTCACATGGTCTTCACCACGCATTTGGGCATCCCTTTGCATGGTGTAACTCACGATCTTTTCCGGATCGCTGTCAAAGCACATGATACCGAAATAAATCGATTGGGAGTCCACAACGACCCGAACCTCGGTCTGCATGCTGGGAGGAACACCCTCATCCGGTTCAACCATGGTCAGAGGGCCAATAGGAGAGGCGTTTTGCCATACAGATTCGGTTAATATGCCATCAATTTTTATGTGCTCCTGTTGGGAGATTCGAAAAACCTGCGCCTCTGCTGAAGACGTTCTTGCTTTGGATTGGATCGATCCCGGTAGGAGCAAAAATAATGAGATGAGGATGGAGGGAAAGAAAAATCTGAAGATTTTTGGCAAATTCATAGGTTTTATCAAAGGCCGTAGTATAAGGATTCTGTTGACGTAATACAAGGAATATATGGAGATTTGGGGTCAAATCCCGCTGAACCGACACAATTATCATTACTGGTTAGCAAAATTGTATGAACAAAAAGAGTGGAAAGGGAAAGCGATAGAGCATTATGAAAAATTCCTCGACTTCTGGAAGGACGCTGATCCTGGTTTTGTTGAGGTAGAGGATGCGAGGAAGAGACTAGCCCTGTTGAAGAACCCATAATCTCTCCGTTCATAAAATTATAACAAAAGTCATTTACAACGAAATCTTGACAAACATTAACAAAAAAATAGAGTAATTATATAAAATCGATGAAAACGATTGACTATACAGAAAACATCAAGAAAAGAGGAGGGTTCAATGATTAACATTATCAGGTTACAATCCCAGGAGAAAAAGGAAAATCTTTGTGGTGTCATCATGTCTCAAATAAATGAGCTGCAAGATAGCATCAAGGGGAAAGGGTAGCTGCTCTATCTTTCCAAGAGAATCAAGCATAAAGATGTAAGCCTTTTTATTCATACGAATGATCCCGGTGTTCTGGGAGATTTTATCGCCGACCGTTTAAACAACATTGAAAACATAACGGATATTTGGGTGATAAATATGATCAAGCCAGTGTTTTTTCCACTCCCTCAAGATACTAGAGCTATGAAAAGATTCACGATCACCTTGAAGGTGTTTCCGAAAAAACTTAAAGATGTTTATCAGCATATTAAAAACACTAACTTTCCTGAGAATCTTAGAATGGCCTACATCACATATACTTTTCATCTTTTTGGTGACAGTATTATGTTTTCAATCCTGGCTGATTCTGAGGAGGCATTAAATAACTATATAGCAGAAGTGGTAAATAAATTACCCGGGGTCCTTAAGACGACGATTAACGAAATCGAAAGGACCAGGCCGCTTGTTTCGTACGATGATTGGAAGCAATATTCGTCCGACCACGGCATTGTTCCTTCCTGGGATGTGGAGTTGATGATAAATCAATTCCAAGGATAGAGATACACTTCCTCTCCGACCTGAGGTTAGTCACAACTGCTGTCGCAGCAGGAGTCACACGAAGGAGAGTCCAAGTTTCCTTCCTTCAGTAGGCTGTTGATGAGGGCGGCGGCACAGCCGACACCGGATAGGACCTTGATGGCTTCGTATTCACAATTATTAGCACAGGCGCTGCATTCCATGCAGCTGTCTCTGTCGATGATATATGCTTTTTTATCATTCATCACAAATACATGGTGCGGACAGACTTCTGTACACCGGCGGCAGCCCTGGCACTTTTCCGGAAAGTATTCCAGGGTGACAACGTTGCTTAAATATTTCACGCCAGCCCCCATATTTTAATTTTTTGAATTATAATCAGGCCTATAGAAATTATGCCAGCGGCAATGTATATAGGAAGAGCTATTTTCAATTCCTTTTTAACCCCGGAGATATGTGTGAAGGTGGTGGTCCCGGTGAAGTTCAGAGCAAGGTAGGAGCTGATCAGCGGAAAAAAAAGATATACCGCAATAAGCAGGAAAAGGTCCTGATGCAG
>CBDVEQ010000195.1:0-4975 GCA_965373045.1 uncultured bacterium
CCTGGATCGATCCTGCTGTTGGTCTCTTGTATTTTGCTGTGGTCATCGGATTTGGTATCTGGTATAAAAAACGAGCTTCCTGGAATCTGGAATCCTATTTCTTGGGGGGAAAAAATATTCATTGGCTTCCCCTGGCCATGTCGGGTTCTGTTTCAAATTTTGACATTACCGGCACCATGTGGATCATCTCCATTCTGTTTGTCCTTGGGATGAAGTCCATGTGGCATCACTGGATGTGGGGCTTTTTGATGGGGGCTTTTTTCATGTCCTATATGGGAAAATGGGTCCGGCGTTCCAATGTGATGACAGCGGCCGAATGGATGAAAACCAGGTTCGGAGATCAGCCGGCAGGACGCCTGGCAAGGACCGCTTATGCGCTGATGGCGGTTTTAACTCTAGCCAGCTTTGTGGGTTATGCATATCAGGGGATCGGGAAATTTGCATCGGTCTATATTCCCCTGGAATCATGGGCGAACAAGATCCCTGTCCCCTTTATTCAGAATCTTTTGCGTCATCATGAAGCGGATGTTCTGGCTGTTACTATTATCAGCATCACAACTTTTTATGTTATTCTCGGCGGACTCTACAGCGTTGTCCTGACCGATGTGATCCAGACAGTTATTCTGACACTGAGCGGTCTGTTTATCGCTGTAATTGCCTGGAAAAGTATGACCCCGCAGCTCCTTGCCAGGCTGCCTGAGGACTTTGCTTCATTGAAAGTGCCGTGGCGTTTACCGGGATTTTCAGGGACGGAAAATCCCCAATTTGAATTGTTTGGTGTGATGGTCCTTATATGGGTTTTTAAAGGATTCTTGATGAATGCGGGCGGTCCTGCCCAGATGTATGATTTTCAAAGGTTTCTTGCTGCCCGTAATGACCGGGATGCTGCAAAGATCGGAGCAAGCTGGAGTATTTTTCTGGTCGTAAGGTGGGCCATGGTCATGGGAATCGCGCTTCTGGCGCTGACGGGTGTGACGGGAGTTACGGATTCTGAAAAGATAATGCCTGTCATACTTAAAGACTATCTCCCTGTAGGGCTCCGCGGATTGGTTATTGCCGGCCTTTTGGCTGCTTTTATGTCCACATTCAGTTCAACAGTGAACAGCGGGGCTTCATTTATCGTGAGGGACATCTGGCAGCCCTTTATAAGGCGCAGGGCTTCAGAACGTCAGTCGATCAAATCAGCTTACTGGGCCACGGTCCTTCTTGTTCTCCTGGGCGTTCTGATCGGCTTTAAGGGGGAATCCATCGCCGGGATATGGAACTGGATGATGGTGGCGCTGGGAGGAGGTGTGATCATTCCCAATGTCCTACGCTGGTACTGGTGGCGGATGAACGGATGGGGTTATGCCCTTGGAACATTGGGAGGCATAACGCTGTCGCTGTGCGCCCTATTTTTAAAAGATGTGCCATCCTATGTTGTTTTTCCTATGATCGTCCTGGCCTCACTTCTGATGTCTGTTCTTGGGTCGCTGCTGACAAAACCGGTTGAACAAAAAACCCTGCGTGAATTTTATAGTCAGGTCCGGCCGTTCGGCCTGTGGAAACCAGTGAAGCAAGAGACAAATATACACCCAAAAAAAGAGGGCCAGAGGTCAGAAAGCATGTGGCTGGCGGTTGTGAATGTACTCCTTGGAATGGTAGCGATTTCAAGTCTCTATCTGCTGCCTATGTACCTGGTTGGACATTTTTATGATCATGCTTTTATCTGCTTTTGTGCAGCAGGATTATCCGCAGCTGCACTGAAGTTCACATGGTATGATCATCTTCACCGTAAATATAAAGAAGGAAAAACTGTCTATCGAAGTCGAAGAAGGCCAAAGGCCAAAGGCCAAGGGCCAAGGGAAAAGAGCCCAAAGCCCAAAGCAGCTTAGCCAAAAGTTATTTAATTTACGTCATTCCCGTGGAAACGGGAATCCAGTTCTTTGAGCTCGTTGGGTTTATTGGGTTAGATATAATTTAAATAACTCAAAGAACACAACGAACTCAATGAACCCAATAAACTCTAATATTTTTCTTGACAATCAATCCTTGAAACACTAAAGTAAGGCTCTTATAGGAGTGCAATATGAGTGTTGATAAAGGAAAAAATCTGGAAAGCAAGGTTACTATTAAGATTCCCAGGCTGCTTTACAACCGGCTTTTTGAGATCGTTGAGGACAGCGGATTTAATTCTGTGACAGACTTTATCGTCTATGTTCTTCGCGATCTTGCCTCAACCCATTCAGACTCCCGCGAGGTCTCCCAATTGACCGATAGCCGCTTGAGACCGGAGGAAATTGAGGCCATTCGCAAACGTTTAAAATCACTAGGGTACTTGTAATTGGAGGATAATATGAAACTGGTCCCCCCTCATGGAGGAATACTGAAGCCGTTGCTGCTAGATGAAAAGCAGCTCAAAAATGAAAAGGAAAGAGCCGAGACTTTTCCTGAAGTGCGGATGAACAGCCGTGAAACATCGGATCTGATCATGATGGCAATGGGGGCATTCAGCCCTCTTGAAGGCTTTATGAAGGAGAACGATTACTTTGACGTCATACAGAGAATGCATATGGCGGATGGAACTTTGTGGCCGATTCCCATCACTCTGTCTGTAACAAAGGAGAGGGCAGAAAATATCGCTCCTGGTTCTGAGATTGCATTACTTGATGATGATAGCGGTGAGCTGATGGGAAGCATGACCGTTGAAGAAAAGTTCTCCTATGATAAACGGAATGAAGCAAAGTTGGTATTCAGGTCTGAGGATGAAGCTCATCCCGGGGTTGCCAAGATCTATGAGCAGGGTGATGTCTATCTGGCCGGCCCTGTTATGGCTTTCAATGAAGGACCTTACCCGGAACTGTATAGGGAGCACTATGGGCGTCCTGCTGAGACTAGAAAGATATTTGAAGAAATGGGATGGTCGACAATTGCAGCTTTCCAGACACGAAATCCTATACACCGCAGTCATGAGTACTGTACAAAGATAGCGCTTGAGGTCACGGATGGGATCCTCATCCATCCTCTGGTGGGGAAACTAAAAGCCGGTGATATCCCTGCAGATGTCCGGATGAGTTGTTATAAAGTTCTCCTTAACAATTATTATCCTAAGGACAGAGTAGTTCTTAAAGTCTATCCAATGGAGATGCGCTATGCAGGGCCGAGAGAGGCCGTGCTTCATGCGATCTTCCGCCAGAATTATGGGTGCAGCCATCTGATTGTCGGTCGTGACCATGCGGGTGTGGGCAATTATTACGGCCCGTTTGATGCACAGAAAATCTTTGAAGAATTCGATCAAAAGGATCTATACATCAAACCTCTTAATATTGACTGGACCTTTTGGTGCCATAAATGCGATGGCATGGCCTCCATGAAAACCTGTCCCCACGGGAAAGAGGACCGGGTTCTTATAAGCGGGACAAAACTGCGGGAAATGTTGGAAAATGGAGAAGAACCTCCCAAGGAATTCACCCGGCCTGAGGTTGCTAAAATACTGATGGACTATTACAGAGCTCTTGATAAGTGAAAAATTGGAGAAGGAAAATATGACTATACAAAAATCGACGAACATAACCTGGCATAAAGGAACTATTAATCAAGCAGAAAGGGAGCGCCTTCTCGGGCAAAAGGGAGTCGTGATCTGGTTCACAGGACTGCCAAGTTCCGGAAAATCCACGCTGGCCCAGGCGGTTGCGTTAAGACTCTATGAGAGCGGCCATCTCAGCTATGTCCTGGACGGAGATAACATTCGTCACGGTCTGAATAAAAATCTGGGTTTTTCACAAGAGGACCGGGAAGAAAACATTCGAAGAATAGGAGAAGTGGCAAGGCTTTTCGCTGAAACCGGAGTCATTGCCATGACTGCTTTCATTTCCCCTTACCGGGCGGATAGGGATAAGGCGAGGGAACTTTTGAAGGAGGGAGAATTTATAGAGGTTTTTGTCAAGGTCCCTCTGGATGTGGCTGAAGAAAGGGATCCCAAAGGGCTCTATAAAAAAGCCAGGGCCGGTGAGATCAAGGAATTCACAGGTATCTCTGCTCCTTATGAAGAACCTCTTAAACCGGAACTGGTCATAGACACCAGTGAATTAAATCTGGAGCAGAGCCGGGATGTTGTTTTAGCCAAAATAAAAGAAATGAGAATTATAGAATAGCTGGATTCCCGTTTCCACGGGAATGACGTAAATTAAATGACTTTGGGCTAAGCTGCTTTGGGCTTTGGGCCTCTTTTGCATTGGCCTTTGGCCTTTCACCTTTGGCCTCTTCTCTTATTTCGACTTCTACAGACTTTTTTACTTCCCAGTCTTTAATATCATTTGGGAGGATTTTCAAAAATTCAGATTTGACCTTGAAAAGATAGTCGAAACGGATGTTTTTTACAATAACATTTTCGTCTTCCTCTGAAGCGACCCCGATCTGAAGTGTGATCATTTTGGTAGAGCCTTCGTTCCCTTTTGTCCGGATGGTGATTTCCCATTCTGGTTTTTCCAGTCCGGATCTTTTAAGATCAATAGGGGGATCGATAAAAGATTCTGCTTCAAGGTAATTCAGTTCACGGATCAGGTTGTCGATCTTGTCCTTATCTGCTTCTGATTTATCTTCGGATTCAAATGTCCATTTGCCGTCTTTATTCCTGACCACAGTGATGACAAGATCTTCTTTCTTTACCTGAAGTCTATCCACTTCCCAGCTGTAAAAAATAGATACATTTTTTTCGCGGTATTCTTCCGGTTCTTTATCCAGTTCATCGAGGACAGAGCCGTCCACTTTGATAATTTTGGAAGATATGGAAGTCGTGGCATAAACTGTGTCCTCTTTTTTATGAAGATAGAAGGTCGTTTCCTGGCCGGTGGCTGGAAAACTAAAGATGGCTTCATAATCAGGCTTAAGAAGACCATATGGCTTCAAGTTGTCCTGTCCTTTTTCTTCTGAAGCAAATTCATTGGCTTTCAGATTAGATAATTGAGTCAGTAGTGTGTTGATCCTGCTTTCTTCA
>CBDVEQ010000196.1:0-4962 GCA_965373045.1 uncultured bacterium
GATTCCCGTTTCCACGGGAATGACGAGTGCCTGATATGATACTTCACGCATGACACGACACTAGAGGCTCATCAATAGCCGGGCTAAAAATGAAAGCACTATCGCCACTCCGATATTCATGGCTATGGATATCATAGCTATCCTTCGCCCCATTTCTTTCCAGAGCATCGCAACAGTGGAAACACATGGAATAAAAAAGCATATGAATACAGAAAAAACGACCAGTTGCCCTTTTGTGATCACTGTCATCAGTTCCTCATATCCCACTCCAAGGGACTGAAGCATCATGATCAGTGAGAGCTCTTTTCTCAAAAAACCAAAAACGAGAGTAACACCCAGTTCCTGAGGAAGTCCCAGAAGCTTTTCAACCATGGGAGCAAGGATCAGGTTGATAGTCCGGTCCAAATGAAAAAACTGAAGCAGTCCCAATACTGCACTGCCTGCGATTAATATCGGCCAGGCGAATTTTATGAAAGATTTAAGCTGTAAATATGTTTTTTTCAAAATATTCTGCAGCGAAGGACTTTTAAGTGAAGGGATCTCCAGGATCAATCCCGGAGAGGGGGTTTTAAAAAACATGGATAAGATCCGGCTGATCAATGCCACAAGAAAGATGTTGACCACATAAAAACCAAAGGCCCACACCGGGCCGAGATAAAATGCGACCAGAGCCAGTATTATCGTCGTCCGGGCGGAGCACGGGATAAACGGGATAAGAAGTGAGGTGATAATTCTGTCCCGCCGGGACTCAAGCATCCGGGTGGAAACAATGGCCGGCACATTGCATCCAAAACCAAGGATCAATGGAGAGACCGATTTCCCATGCAAACCTATACGGTGCATAAACGTATCCATCAGGAACCCGGCCCTTGCAAGATAGCCTATATCTTCCAGCAGAGACATCATTATAAGAAGAGGCACAAAATATGGCAAAACAATGGCCACTCCCCCGATAACGCCCTGGAGCAATCCATCCGCTACGTAATAGAGCAGACCACTCCCTAAATGAAGGGCCAGAGATTGGCGCAGGGCGGCAGCCGGGCCTAGAATAAGTTCTTCCAGAGGATTCCCGATCCTGAATATAACAAAAAAGAAGCTGAAAAATACAACAAGCAGGATAATATATCCCAGGAACGGATGCATGACGATATCATCTACCCTGTCTTTCCAATCGATCTGTCTTCCTCTTTCAACCCTGCTGCTTTGCTCAAAATATTTAAGCGCCAGGTGATGCCTCTCCGAGGCAATGACCTCATAAGCAGGGACATCGTGCCGGGTTTCCAGATCACGCCTGACTTTGTCCAATTTCTTTTTCAAATCCGGGAAGATCTCTTCCAGCACTTCCTCAAAAAACAGCCGACCGGCTTCAATCATTCTGATCGCAGTAAATCTTCTTGTTGAAAAAACCGGAAAGTCATCCGGTATTGATTTTTGCAATTTTTCGATGTTTTCTTCCACATCTTTTGAACAATGAATGGAACGAGGTCTCTTGCCCTTATCAAGAACATCAAAACATGCATCCAGTAGTTCCCGGACACCCCGACCATGAGAAGCGGTCATGGGGATAACAGGAATACCCAGAAGTTTTCCCAATTTTTTTGTGTCTATAGTAATCCCTTTTTTCTCCGCCAGGTCCATCATGTTCAATGCCAGAACCATAGGGTATTCCAGTTCGATTAGCTCTAAAGTAAGCCCCAGGCTTCTCCCCAGAATGGATGCATCCACCACATTGACAATGAGATCCGGTTTTTCAGAGAACAGATGGGTCAAGACAACTTTTTCCCCTTCGTCAGCAGGATTTAAAGAATACGTGCCAGGAAGATCTATGATGTTTAATAATCTTCCCTCCACATTGACCTTACTGTGGGTGTGGGTGACTGTTGTTCCCGGGAAATTGGAGGTTTTAGCTTTCAGGCCGGCTATAGCATTAAAGATCGTGCTTTTTCCACAATTCGGCTGCCCGATGAAAATTACATCAGGATATTTTTTTGAATTATTCAACGATCTCAACGAATATTTTTCTTGCGATCCCTCTGCCCAATGCCACGGTGGTATCCGATGTCAAATTCCGTATCAGGACAGGGCCACCGAGTATATTTTTTTGATCCAGCTCGAGGACATCATCTTTATGAAAACCCATTGACATAAGTCGCCGCCGTACTCCGTGACCGCCTTCTATTCGTACAATAGTCATCCGCCTGTATTTAGGCACTTTGATTAAACTTATCATTTTATCTTATCCGGCAGATTTAACATGAGATGATAAATGATGCAGGTAAAAAAATCAACATCATAACTCCAAAAACCATGTCCGCCCTGCGTTGACAACCCCCGGGTATTCTGCGAAAATGATTCAAATGTTCAATTATATTATCGAAAAGATCTTCGGTACAAAAAACAAGCGCGATCTAAAAAAGCTCCAGCCTTATGTCAATGCTATCAATGAGTTGGAATCCAATATTCGGTCTCTCAGCAATGAAGCGCTTGCCGGAAAAACAGCGGAATTCAGGGAGAAGCTTCATCAGGGCGCCAAACTGGACGACATATTGATCGAAGCTTTTGCTGTTGTCAGGGAGGCATCGTGGCGAACTTTGAAAATGCGGCCCTTCGATGTACAGCTTATAGGTGGAGTCGCCCTCCACCATGGGAAAATCGCCGAGATGAAAACCGGAGAGGGGAAAACCCTGGCTGCAACACTTCCCGTATATTTAAATGCTCTGGAAGGCAAAGGGGTTCATATCGTTACAGTCAATGATTATCTTGCCAAGAGAGACACTGAATGGATGGGCCCAATATATAAAATGCTCGGTCTCGAAGTGGGAACCATCCAGCACGAAATGAACGATTTCGACCGTAAGACAGCCTACCGTAAAGATATCACATACGGAACTAATAACGAATTTGGGTTTGATTACCTCCGTGACAACATGAAATTCCGTCTTTCCGACCTTGCCCAGAGAGAACATCATTATGCCATTGTGGACGAAGTAGACAGTATTCTTATCGACGAAGCCCGCACTCCGCTGATCATATCCGGCCCGACAGATGACAGCACAGCGATCTATTATAAAGTCGATAATCTTATCCGCAAACTACATAAAGAAAAGCATTTTCAGGTCGATGAAAAAACACGGACTGTTTCCCTTCTGGAAGAAGGTGTGGCTGAATCCGAAAAAATTCTTAATATTGAAAACCTGTACGATCTCTCCCAAATGGATCTGATCCATTCTATCAATCAATCTCTCAAAGCCCATAACCTTTTTGAAAAAGATGTTGATTATATGATAAAAGAAGGAAAAGTCCTTATTGTTGATGAATTCACCGGCCGTTTGATGCCGGGACGACGCTACAGCGACGGATTACACCAGGCATTAGAAGCCAAGGAAAAAGTACGGATCGAAGCAGAATATCAGACCCTTGCCTCTATAACCTTTCAGAATTATTTCCGGATGTATAATAAACTGGCTGGAATGACCGGCACTGCAGTTACTGAAGCAACAGAATTCCAGTCCATCTACAACCTGGAGGTTATTGAGATCCCCACCAATAAAACACTCATCCGTCACGAATACAATGATGTTATTTTTAAGACACCCAAGGAAAAGTGGGACGCAGTTGTTAGCGAAATCATTGATCTTCATAATTCAGGACATCCTGTTCTTGTAGGAACCATCTCTATCCAGAATTCAGAACTCCTCAGCTCCTTGCTCCGTAAGAAAACGATCAAACATGTGGTTCTGAACGCCAAATATCACGAAATGGAAGCCCAATTCATCGCACAGGCAGGCCGGGTCGGAGCAGTCACCATCGCCACTAATATGGCCGGCCGTGGAGTGGACATCCTGCTTGGAGGCAATCCCGAGTATATGGCCAGGGAATCTTTGCGAAAAAAGGGAAAGGATCTGGAAACCCTGGAGCAATCGGAATGGGATTCTGCTTCATCAGAAGCAAAAAATATCATGGAAATCGAGCGGAAAAAAGTTCTGGATCTTGGCGGCCTCCACATCCTCGGAACCGAGAGGCACGAGGCCCGCAGGATCGATAACCAGCTTCGCGGACGGTCTGGCCGTCAGGGGGACCCCGGTTCATCAAGGTTTTATCTATCCCTTGGCGATGACTTGATGCGCATTTTCGGAAGTGAAAGGCTTGCCGGTTTGATGACCCGCATCGGTATGGAGGAGGGTGTTCCAATAGAACACAAGATGGTGAGCAAGGCAATTGAACGTGCCCAAAAACAGGTGGAGGGCCAGCATTTTTCTATCAGGAAACACCTCCTCGAATATGATGATGTGATGAACAAACAGAGATCATCCATCTATGAAATGCGGCGGAAGATCCTTCATGGAGAAAATAAAAAGGAATACATCGAAGAAATAACTGTTAACCTCATTGAATGGTTCATGGAGAACCATACAGGAAAAGACCAATCCCCTGAGGATTGGGACTCCGAGGGGTTGAGAAATTCGGTTGGTGCACAGTTCGGCCTGGATATCAATGAACTCGGGATCGACTGGGACACTATCAACTATGATGAATTGAAGGACAAGATCCTGCAAACACTCCAGGCTGGTTATATTGAAAAAGAAAAGATCATCGGCGAAAGGCAGATGAGAGAATTCGAGCGGGTAATGCTTCTCCAAATCTTAGACAGTCAATGGAAAGACCATCTCCTTGGCATGGACTACCTAAAGGAGGGGATTGGCTTAAGGGGATACGGTCAGAGAGATCCTCTTATCGAATATAAAAAAGAAAGTTATACAATGTATCAGGATATGATGGACAGGACCGAAGAAGAAGTCATTAAATATCTATATCTTCTTCAGCCCAGTGTAGAGGAAGACATTCCCCAGAGAAAAGAACAGCAGCTTTATTATCAACAACCCCAGAATGCTCCTCAACCAAAGGGAAAACAGGCCCGTTCGATGATCCCTAAAAAAAGGAAAAAAAAGAAAAAATAAGGAA
>CBDVEQ010000197.1:0-4922 GCA_965373045.1 uncultured bacterium
TATTTTTTTCATTTTAACCTCCATGGTTTAATTTTCCTCAATCTCGTTTTACACCCCTTAGACATAATAAGGAACCAAATTATTCCATTTTCTTAAAAAAGTAAAAAAAGACTGATATTATGGTTAAAATAGGTGTATATTTAATCTGCTTTATTCACGAGAGGGATGGTATGACTTCAATAATTAAAACACGCCGGGAATTTCTGAAAACTATGAGCCTGGGCACTTCATCGCTGGCTTTTACCTTAAGTACAGGTCTTCTTAGCTGCAAGAAAATTCGATCCAGGCTGCCAAATATCGTGATCATCTTCACGGATGACCAGGGCTATCAGGATCTGGGCTGTTTTGGCGCCAAAGGATTTACTACACCTAATATTGACCGTATGGCGTCCGAAGGAATGAAGTTCACAAGTTTTTACGCTTCACAGGCAGTTTGCAGCGCTTCCCGGGCTTCTCTGTTAACCGGATGTTATTCCGAACGAGTGAGTATCCGCGGCGCTTTGATGCCCTGGTCTAAAGTCGGGCTAAACCCTGAGGAAGAGACCATCGCTGAAATTCTAAAGAAAAAAGGTTTTGCCACCGGTGTATTCGGAAAATGGCATCTTGGACATCACAAGAAATTTCTTCCTCTACAACACGGTTTTGATGAATATTTAGGACTTCCCTACTCAAATGATATGTGGCCGGTCGGATATGACGGAAAACCGATCACTGATGGGAGAAAAAGCAAATACCCTCCTCTGCCTCTGATCGACGGAAATGAAAAAGTAGATGAAATCCAGACTCTTGAGGACCAGGCTGCTTTGACGACGCGTTACACCGAACGCGCTGTTCAATTTATCGAAAAAAACAAAGCCCGGCCATTCTTCCTGTACGTGCCCCATTCCATGCCCCATGTTCCATTGGGTGTTTCAGGGAAATTCAGCGGCAAAAGCGATCAGGGAATGTACGGCGATGTGATCATGGAAATAGACTGGTGTGTTGGTGAGATCCTGCGCGCTCTTAAAAAACACGGCCTGGATGAAAATACGCTTGTTATTTTTACCAGTGACAACGGGCCTTGGTTAAATTTCGGGAATCATGCTGGCTCGGCTTTGCCTCTCCGGGAAGGCAAAGGAACGATGTGGGAAGGCGGTCCCAGAGTACCCTGTGTCATGCGCTGGCCTGGAAGAATTCCAGCCGGTAGTTCGTGCAGCCAGATAGCAGCGACTATTGACCTGTTGCCCACACTTGCGGCTATCACCGGCGCTCCGCTTCCGGAAAAACCGATCGACGGTATTAATATCCTGCCGCTTCTGGAAAGAAAAGAAAATGCTAATCCACGCGATCACTACTTCTATTATTATGGGGGAGAACTGCGGGCCGTCAGGCAGGGCAAATGGAAGCTTTACTTCCCACACAAATCCCGGTCCTATGTCGGCATGGAGCCGGGAAAAGACCGGTTCCCCGGCCCCACGACAACACTGCAGGTCGAACTGGAACTTTATAATCTGGATGAAGACATCAGTGAAACTAAAAATGTGATCGATTCGTTTCCGGATATTGTTAAGGGATTAAAGGCGCTTGCAAACAAAGCGAGAGAGGAACTGGGAGACAGGCTGACAGGATCAATCGGTAAGCAAGTCCGCCCCCCAGGTTAGATGCCGGAAACTTATTATTCCGTCCGTTTGCCCTGAATAAAATCTTCCGCGATCTTAACATCCATTTCACTCCCGAGGATTAAAGGCGTGGTTTGATGAAGATGGTTCGGCTTAATATCCATAATACTCTGATGACCGTTAGAGGAACGACCTCCAGCCTGTTCTACGATAAAAGCCAGGGGATTGGCTTCATAAAGAAGCCGGAGTTTACCATGTTTACGTTTTGGAGATTTATTATCACCCGGATAGAGAAATATCCCGCCATAAAGCAGGTTTCGATGAAAGTCCGCAACCAGGGAGCCGATATATCGGGAGTTCAGTGGACGGCCTTCTTCAGGAACCGCTTCTTTCGCCCACTTTACATAGTTCTGTACTCCCGTATCCCAGTATTTGAAATAACTTTCATTGATACTGTAAATTTTGCCTCTTTTTGGAGTTTTGATGTTTTCATGGGAGAGAACAAAGGCGCCAAAACTTGGATCCAGGGTAAAACCAAAAACTCCGCTTCCCGTTGTATAGACCAACACTGTACTCGATCCATAAATTACATAACCTGAACATACCTGTTTATTTCCCGGCTGAAGCAGGTCTTCCTCTGTGCCGGGAGTGCCTGCGGGTGTGACCCTCTTATAGATGCTGAAAATAGTCCCTATACTTACATTGGCATCGATATTGGACGATCCGTCCAGAGGATCAAAAACACAGACATATTTCCCTACCGGATATTCTTCTGGAATAGGGATGATCTCGGTATTTTCCTCCGAACCCAGGACACAGAACTTTCCTCCATGGACCAGAGCACGGATAAAAACCTCGTTGGCAAAGACATCCAGTTTCTGCTGGTCCTCATCATGAACATTGATCTCCCCGGCCTGCCCCAGAATGTCAAACAGCCCGGCCTTGTTTACATGATAGGATATAATTTTTGCGGCCAGGGAAATATCTGTAAACAGGGCGGTAAAAGCACCAGTGGCTTCCGGATGATTTCTCTCCTGTTCGATAATATGCCGATTAAGGGTCATTACGAATTCAGCCATTTTTCACCTCGTGAATAATACAAGATAACAAAAGAATATCAGAAAAAAATGCCTCCTGTAAAGATAAGAAGGTTTGTTAGTGAAATGTTCTTAGTCCAACAGTGAAATATTTCATCCGGATCGAAGCGTTAATATTCTGTTCAACTCCCCTAGCGTTCAATTTTCTGTATTTCAGGGTCATCATTCGTACGTGTCTGGGAGGAGGCGTCGGCGTGGTAACGTCCTTTTTTGTCAGGCTTTTTATAATATGGGTTGCCAAACCGATTGCGGCTGAAATAGGAAAAGAACTGGGCCGAATATTCGATTCTTTTGGGGCCTCAACAGGTTTGTACGGAACATCAGGATCGATCCCCCAATCAATTGGTTTTTCATTGACGTTTTCCTTCCGGCTTGAGGAAATCAGGCGACCACCGACGAAAAGGGAAAGATCATAAATGAATTTTACCTGATCCTCCTTTTGTTCCTGGATGTATTGAGATTCATCCACTTGTACATCGAATATGATTTTTTTTGACAGAATCATATTGCCGACTTTAAATTCAAGAAGGTATTCATACTGTCCGCTTTTATTGAAAAGTCCCTTTGAAGGTATTGAGATGGAATTGAGCCCCTTTTTTAAGAGGCTGCCTTTGATCATCTCGTCTCCACGGAATAGTTTGAACAAACCTTCTCTTTTTACATCCAGGCCGAGGATTAGACGAACCGGTAGACCCTGATCAAGGAGGTCATGGGGCTGCAAAAAATAAATATCTGTGATCTGCGGATATATTTGATGCCACTGATTCAAATATGTCTCAAGGTCTTCTCTGTTTTCCCGGGCCAAATAATGGATGATGATATTCTGCGCCCAGTAGGTTTCAAAATATTCCACAATCCATTTACGCTCTGCCATGACATCTTTGGTTTGGCACGCAGAATAAGCCAGAAGGACACTGATAGTCGGTTTAAAAGCAGCATCGCACGCCGGATACATAGTTTCTAAATAATCTAATGCGGCGCTGTGATCTTCGTCATTAAAGTATTGGGAGACATCCTTCATCCAATCCCCATACAGAAAGGACATACATAGAACAAACAGAAGCGAGAAATGGATTTTTTTACTCATTAATGGCAAACACCAGTAAAATCTCAAGAATCTCCTCTGGAAATACTTCAGGAAACTCGGGCAGCGGAAGACTCAAACGGATCGCATTGAGTGCAGAACGGTCAAGATTTTCGTCATTGGATGAGCTTACTACTCCAATTGATAATATTTTGCCGTTTTTTTTCACGATCACGGACACCTTGACAGGATTGTTCATTGTGCCTATTTCTTCTTGCTGTATATTCCAGTTAGTTTGTATTTTTTCTACTACTTCATTCGCCCACAAAGAGATATCATGATCTTTCCCTGAAAAAGGCTTTGCCCCTCTAAGGCGAACTGCGGCTGTTCCTTCCCCACCTGTTTTTCCTCCTCTCCAGCCGGGACCGGAATAAAGATATTTATTCAGATCCAGGGAAAGATTAGTACGGCTTTTTTGGTCATAATCATATTCGGGAAAGAGTATTTGTTCTTTAATTGTCAGGTCGAACTCATAGTTATCCGTCAGTTTTGTTAAATAATCTTCAGGCAGCTTCAGTCTGAAACTGTAAGAAATTGAATCCGAAAGCGGGAATTCTTTTTCACTTAATAAAGCAGCTTCATTCAAAAATGTATCAGGAGGACCTCCCCCCAGGGGGAATGTTTCCGGTTTATTCTCTCTGCTATCAGCCTGCGAGTCATTTACGTCCGGTCCAAGAGCCTCCTTAACCATATTTTTTGGAAAATAGACCCTCTCTATTATTGGTGATATAAAAACATTTGTAACTTCCCATCCAAAAGGATCTGCTTCGATCGTATGTCTGACATGTGAAAGCCAGTAAATAAAAGCAGCATGCAGAATAAAAGAAATAAGGAAGCATATGACCTTGATCTTGGTTTTCACGCTGCTTGTTTGAATAAGAACTTCTCCGGTCTCGAGATCAAGTTTAAAAATTTATGAATAAACCGCACTATGGTCTCGTAATATAAATAGAGGTTAATCCGTCCAATGAACTTAAAATTGATCGTTGTGATTTTAATTGTAATATTCGTTCTTATACTTGTTCTTGGTTTTTAACCACAAATCATTTTTTAATGCCTAGAAGTTTCAGCATAAAGGCATATTCCAAGGCTTTCTCTATGTATCGTATGAATCGGCCCGAAGCACCGACGTGCCCGGCTTCC
>CBDVEQ010000198.1:0-4900 GCA_965373045.1 uncultured bacterium
CAATAACTTGAACCAATTCCCCACCATGTAAGGATTCAATGACACAGAAATCATCCATCTGCAGATCTATCTCTCCTTTGTCAACACGACAAACTTTTCCCATTCTTTCAGAATATACACAAATCAATTCACTCATGTTCCCTTCTCTTATGACAATTCTTTCATCCTGGAATAATATCTGCGAATAATGAACTGACAAGAAGATTCGCATTGACTCTTTTTTGAAGGCTGTAATGTAGTGACTCCAACAGCTTCAGATATGCCATTGATTTTTCAACACTCAGCACTCCCGCAGTCTCTCCGATCTTATCAGCATAATCTGGGTTCAATAACAATTCCCGGCCGCTGCTACTTTTAATTAAAAGAAGATCTCTCATCAGCGTAATTAGAATTTCCAGGATCTGCTCCAATTCTTTCCTGAATTCCTTCCCTGAAGAAAAAGATTTTTTAAACATTTCGGCAGCATTTTTTCCTCTTGTCAAAGCTTGAAATAATTCCCAGGCGCGCTGCCTTTTGGACTGGACATCTTCCCATTTCAGCTCCTTCGCCTGTTCTAAATTCCCCTTGACAAGCAGGGAGATCAATCCGGCTTTATATTCATCATAACCATTATTGATCAATTCTTTTTGAATGTCTTTTCGCGAAATTTGAGAAAACGTCAAAATCTGGCACCGGGATCTGATAGTGGACAGGATCAAATAGGGATTCCGGCTTGTCAGAAAAATATGAGAAAACAGAGGAGGTTCCTCCAAAATTTTAAGAAAAGAGTTGGACGCGGGTTCTGTCATTTTATCGGCTTCAGGGACGATAAAAACCCGTCTTTTCCCTATCATCGGCCTCAAGTAAGCTATCTGTTTCAGCATCCGTATTTCATCAATCCCGATCACATCCTTTTTTAGGGTAAAAACGAGAACATCGGGAAATTTATCATTATTTATGGCTCGGCAGTTAGCACACTCTTCACAGGAATCATCTGACATGGAAAGGCAGTTCATAGCTTTTGCCAAGACAAGAGCGGTTTCTCTTTTACCAACCCCGTCCGGACCCAAAAAAAGCAGAGAGTTGGGTATTTTTTCTCTCTTGAGCCCTTTTTTCAAGATATTTTTAGCACGTGAATTCCCTATGATATTATTAAACGACACTTTTTTTCTGCCTTATATAAACCGAATTATTTTATATCTTGAATATAGTATTATAACAAATATCCTCCTCTCCGGATACGGCCCTTTGAAGCTTCAGGAATCCTGTTGATTCTTCATTTCAAAATAGGATCATCTATGACAAGAAGTTTCTTCGTCATAACTTCTTTATCTTCAACCACCAGTGTTACCATGTACCTCCCGGCATCCACAGACTGCATTGATGACCGTCTCCGGGACTGCTGGCTATCCTGCCCTTTTGGAGGCTTCTTGCGAAGATTCCATACAGCCCTGTGAAGTCCCTTTTTTGACTTGCCTTTTAGTTCCTGCAGAACATTGCCTTCAAGGTCCTTAAGAACGATCTTGACTTTTTTCTTCTTGTCCTTGAGATAATAATAAAATACGGCCTGCGTGGCGGGATTATTAGAGCGGGCAAATACTCCGTAGGTCTGACCTCTTCTCTCTATCATCGCCCATTTGATCACTCTCTGAATGTCAAACAAATGGCCTTCCTTCTCAAAGATCTCTGTTTTGAATTCTTTGAACGGATAGATGTCAATAATGTAAAAACCTCGTCCATAGGTTGCTACTGCCAGATCTCTTTCCCTCTTCTGGATGTCCAAATCCATCATGATCACATGGGGCTCCTTGGAGGATAGTTTCATCCAGTTCTTCCCCTGGTCGATAGTCACAAATATACCATAGTCTGTGCCAATATAAAGCACATTGGCATTGTGAGGGTCTTCTTCGATATCCCGCACCGGATTCATCATTCCTTGGCTAATATCTTTCCAAGTCTTGCCCATGTCATTTGTCACATATATATAAGAATTATCTTCATTGTGGGTTCGGTAGCCTGAGTAGGTCACATAACAGACATTGACGTCGTGACTGGAGGGCTCCACCCTTGTCACCCACCTGTCAAAAGGAAGAACGGCTCCACTGGGATGCTTTTTCTTCAGCTTTCCCTTGGTATCATAGAAAAGGCCCGTGATATTCTTCCAGGTGACCCCGTTGTCCGGGCTCATTTGAAGATTTCCATCATCTGTGCCGGCCCAGAGCAAACCGGGCTTGACAGGTGACTCGGCAAAGGTGTAGACAGTGGCGTATTGGAGATTAGTGAGCTTTGACTGCTCGATCCGCTTTTTATCAGCCTTGGACAGATCAGGGCTGATTGTCTCCCATGTCCCCGGATCACCCCGACGAAGCGATCTATGAATGTGCTGCGAGCAGACATAGACAATACCCGGGTTGTGAGGAGACAGCACAATAGGCGCATCCCACTGATAGCGCTGTCTCGGCTTACCGGCTGCCCTCTCTTCTGCTGTATTCCTCTTTGCCAAACCGATCATTTCTCCGGTCTTGAAATTCATACGCCTTGAGTTCCCGAACTGGCTTTCAAAGTAAATGTATTCGGGATTCCACCAGTCTCTGACCACATAAAACCCATCGCCTGAAGGCAAGTAGGTCCAATCTGCAGGAAAAACACCGTAGGAATTTCGGGTCTGGGAAGGACCTATCCAGGAGCCATTATCCTGAGTACCACCCATGACATTGAATGGCACTTCATTGTCCACAGAGATGTCATAGAACTGCTGGGCGCTGATAGTTTCTTTTTGTGACCAGTGTTTTCCACCATCCCATGTTTCGCTCAAACCGCCATCATTAGAATTAAGGATATGGTCTGAATCCAGTGGATCTATCCAGATGCCACGAGTGTCCACATGGCATTTATTTCTTCCGTTCCAGGGAGCTGATTTGAACGTTTTGCCTCCGTCCTTGGAGACCATCATTCTGACTTCAACAGCGTACAGCTTGTTTTCATCATTCGGATCAACTTCGATGCGTCCTGAATATCCAGCTTCGATCGCATTGATCTGGGCGCTGCCTCCGGTCAGCTTATATTCAGTCATCCGTTTCCACGTCTCTCCCTGATCGTCAGAGCGGTAGATGACACCCGACTTTTTAACAGGCTCCATGACAGAAAATGCATCGGAGTAGAGAACCTGAAGAACATATCTGTTAATCACCTGGTAGCGGCCGGCTATGCTCTTGTCTTTCTTCTTTTCTTTTTTTTCTTCTTCTACCGTAGCTTTTTTTTCTTTATCTGCGCGTTTTAAAGTTTTTTCGATCTCATCTATAAGACCGATGATATCTTTGTCCTTCTTATAGATATCTCTGGCCTTTTTATTAAAAGTTTTGATGTCGACACCGGTCTTTGTAAGAAATTCTTTGTCCTTTATCAGATTGTTCAATTCCTCAACCAGTTTCTGTTCGTTCTCTGCCTTGACTGGTTCAAACTTGACCAGTTTGGCGACAGCCGGATTGATCTTATAAGACTTGAATTTATTGAAGTAATAATCATCCTTAAAAATCCTCCCGGATCGGAACAGATACCGGTTTTCCTTCTCGTTAAAACCGAGGTTTACTTCTTCGTCCATCCGGACATAGACGATGTTCGGATTTTTTGGATAGACGGTCACGCCATTCCATCCGGATTTAATATTCATGGGGAGACCGCTGGTCAGCTTCTTCCAGGTTTTCCCGCCGTCGGTCGACTTATATAGGAAATTTCCAGGCTGGCGGTCTATGAAAGTCCAGGTTCGCCGGAAGGTCTTGTAGGCAGCAGCAATTATAATATCGGAATTTCCCGGGTCGATGACAAAATCTCCAACTCCTCTATCTTTGAGGTCCAGAACCTGCTCCCATGTTTTTCCACCGTCCACTGTTTTGAAAAGCCCTCTCTGGCAATCCATTTTATTATCGTAGAGCTTACCTTCAGCAGCCACATAAACTATATCGGGATTCTTGTCATCAATTGCGATCTTGGGAATGAAATAGGTTTTTTCCAACCCGATGAAGTTCCAGGTTTTGCCGGCATCTGTGGATTTCCACATACCATTGCCATGGGCGCTGGAACGAGCATGAAGTGCCTCTCCAGTGGCCAGATAAACCACATTCGGATCCGAGGGAGCAACTTCAACATTGCCCAAACTTTGAATTCCGTATTTCTCGAATATAGGTTTAAAAGAGATCCCTCGATTCTCAGTCTTCCACAAACCGCCTGATGCTGTTGCCACATAATAGACCTTGTTCTGACCTCTAGGAACAGCTACGTCTGTGATCCGCCCGGAGAAATTCCATGGACCGATGTGACGCCACTGGAATACCTCAAGGTCCTTGGCTGATAAAGGATTATCCGCATACATAATTGTGCTTCCGCTTAAGAATAAAAGCACCAAAAACACCCAAAGATAATTACGATTGATTTTCATTGTTCCTCCAAGTTTATTTAATTTTTAAGTCAAGACAAAATATTTTTCAAATATCTTCCCGTATGAGATGCTTCAACCTTTGCCACGTGTTCCGGAGTACCTTGTGCGACAATATATCCCCCTTTTTCACCGCCCTCCGGGCCCAAGTCAATAATATAATCGGAATACTTAATAACTTCAAGATTATGTTCAATAATCACCACGGAATTTCCAAGATCGACAAGTCCGGAAAGCACCTCGAGGAGCTTTCGGACATCATCAAAATGAAGCCCTGTTGTCGGTTCATCCAGAAGATACAGGGTCTTACCGGTGTGTTTCCGGCTCAATTCCTTGGTTAATTTGATCCGTTGTGCTTCTCCACCGGACAACGTTGGCGCCGGCTGGCCCAGGCGGATGTAACCCATTCCCACTTTTTTCAGGAGTCCGAGTTTTCGGCTCAGGAATGGATGGGCTTTCAGGCGATCAAAAGCTTCATCCACCGTCATT
>CBDVEQ010000199.1:0-4876 GCA_965373045.1 uncultured bacterium
CAATAGGAATTAAGGAAGATTCAGGATTTTATGCCTATCTATTCCGGACGTTCCTCCCAATAGTTTGTAGTTATGCAATTGTTAAGCACATAAAAGAAAAGCAGGAGCAAATAAAAACAAAATATAAAGATTAGAAAAGACTGAACTAATGTGCCCCTACTGCACCAGCTCCAGGATCCTGGAAGCGTGGCAGGGTGTTTCTAGAAAAATCACCCCCCAAGACTATTGACTTAAGGTATAGAACCAGTTTTAATATAAGTACAAGAATTCTGAGGAGACAAAATATTCTATCATGAAATACATTGCATTATCTCTTAGCTTCTACCAAGAAGAAGGCCGTTGGCTGGCTCGCTGTGAGGAGCTAGGGACTTCAACATACGGAGATTCCTTGCCTGAAGCAGAAGCGAATCTAAAGGAAGCGGTTTTGCTTCATTTAAATACACTCGAAGACGTTGGAGAGCGTGAAAGATTCCTTAAAGAAAACAAGATACCGCTTCATGACAAACGCCCCAAGAAAATCTCTTTTACTTATAAAGACCTTTCTAATCCGGCATATTATAGCCCGTATATTCATCCAATAAAAAAAGCATTGCATTTGTAACAGTGAACCCATCCTCATTGCCCGCTGTTTCTGGAAATCAGCTCATTCGACTTCTTAAAAAAGACGGATGGCAAGAAGGCCGCTACGCAACTCATGGCAGAACTATGACAAAATTTATTGGTAATCAAACACTGGTTACTTTCATCCCTGAAAAAAACGATTCTCTTCCTAAAGGCACTCTCTCAGATATTTTGGGACCTAAACAGACAAAAATTGGGAAGAAAGGATTAGCTAGCCTCATTACAAAACATGGGTTGTAATCCGTATTCTCAAACAATAAACTGGCTCGCTATCCGCATATAATCAACTATACCCAAACTCCGTGAATCCCCGATAAAGAAAGTGGGGAATACCTGGTGGATCGATATGTATATCGCCGGCCGCCGGATCCGGAGATCCCTTAAAACCTAAAACAAACTTGAAGCCCTGAACAAAGCTCCGGAAAAAATCAAGGCTCTTCAAAAAAGATATTGAAAATTCTCTCCACAAAATCCTTTATTTTAAAATGTTCACCCGCCCGCTGCACCCAATTCATTTAACCTGGATTATTCACGGGCCGATATGCGCGACGCAGCGTATGAAGCCGTATTCATATACTGCGAATGCGCCGCAACAAAGCAGATCGGCTTGCCCGGAGGGTAAAAAATGCCGATGGATATATTAAGATTCTTCTTGGAGAGTTATTTCAGTAATGTCAGGATAACATCCTGATATTGCTGAAGTAAAAATAGCATCGGCATTTTTTATGAATAGTCCAGGTCAATTGAAAAGAAAAAGATGTTATGATATTCTTTCACTTTAGAGGAGCGTCTATGGATGAAAAAAAAATCAGAGACCGTTTGCTGAAGGAAAACCCTGAATTTAAAACAGTTTTCAAGCAGCATCAGGAAATTGATATAAAATTGGGAAAAATCAGTCAGAAAAGCTTTCTTTCGGAAGAGGAGAAGTTAGAAGAAAAGGAACTCAAGAAAAAAAAGCTGATTCTCAAAGATAAGATCTACTACCTCATATATGAAAACAGCAAGTCTTCTTCCTGATAATTCTTATGCCGATGACCACTCAAAAACAATCTAAAATCGCTCTTATCGGAACGGATTCCATGCGCGGCAAAGAGATGAAAAACGTTTTGGAGAGAGAAGATCTTCCTTTCGGAGACATTGCCTTTTACGATCCTGATGTAGAAGAAGAATACAGTAAACTCACAAAGTTCCGGAGAGAAGCTCGAGTGATCCATAGTTTGGATCTGGAAAATATCTCTAAATCCGATATCGTGTTTTTGGCTGCAGAAAAAAATATCAATAAAAAATATGGGGATCAGGCAAAAGAAAAAAATTTTCGTGCTATTGACCTGAGTGAAACATACAACAAGGATATAAACGTCCCGCTCGTGGTCCCAGGTGTCAATGAAAATGAGATCCTGAAAAGGAAGCCTGCGCTTGTCGCCAACCCACACCCCGTTGCAATAATGTCATCTCATTTTTTCCATGTCCTATCCAGGTCGAAGGAGCTCAAGAAAGCTATCGCCTTTGTGCTTCAACCGGTCTCTGCTTATGAAGAACCGGGTATTAAAGAATTAGCCAGTCAAAGCATGGAGATGCTAGGCAGCGCATCGGTTGAAAAAAAGGTTTTCAAGACTCAGGTTGCTTTCAATCTGTTTTCCCAGACAGAGACTCTGGATAAAAATGGATTTTCGGGTGCTGAAAAACAGATCGTTTCTGAGGTCAGGCGCATCCTGAATAAAGACCGCTTACCTTTCACTCTTTCCATTATACAGGCCCCTGTGTTCCATACTTACGCTGTGATGATGTATTTTGAGCTTAAAGAAAGATCATCCATCAAAGAACTGCTCCAGATTTTTGCGCAATCATCTTACTTTAAACCATTTTCATCCAGGATCTCCAGTCCTGCTTCTTCTATTTCCGTTGCAGGAGAGGATAAGATCCACATTGGTCAGATGAAAAGAGATACTGCAATAACAAACGGTTTCTGGATATGGATGATTGCGGATAATCTGAGGCGCGGTTCCGTGCTTAATGCCCTTGAGGTTGCGGAGAGGATGGTTCTTCCAGAAAGTAAAGTCAAATGAAAGAAATATTCCGGCTCCTGAAACTGACATTACAGGAAAAAAAGCGGCTTATGATGGGGTTTCTATTCTCAATATTTGTTGCTTTTTTCACCTATGTGTTTGTGACTCTCATTCAGCCCATTGTTGATGTGATGTTTCTTAATAAACCACAGTCAGAGGTTGGCAAAGACATTCTCACGCAGCTCTTTTTCAAACATGTCTATGAGGGACGAGAACAGTTAGTGTGGCTTATCCCCCTGATGCTGGTAATCGTGATGTTTTGCCGGGGGCTTTTCACTTTCCTGTCTTCTTACTTCATGAAATACATCGGTCTTAAGATCGTCAAGGATATGAGGAACGATCTCTTTGAGCGCCTTGTCTACCAGTCTGCGGATTTTTTTGACAGGGAATCCACCGGAGACCTCATGTCACGTATCACCAATGATGTGGACAGGGTCCAAGAGGCAGTTTCAGGGAACATGGCGGATTTAGTCCGGGAAACCTTTATTCTCGCAGCGCTTCTTGCCTTTATTTTTATAAAAAGCTGGCAGTTGGCTCTGACATCATTTGTGGTAATTCCTATGGCCATTATTCCTCTTTTCATTTTCAGCAAGTATCTGCGGAAGAAAGGAAAGCAGAATCAGGAGCGGATATCTGTACTCTATCGCCATCTCTTTGAAACCATCACCGGGCAGAGGATCGTCAAGGCTTTTACAATGGAGAAGTTTGAACTGAAGAAATTTTTTCAGGCAACAAAGAACTACTTCAAGACAAACTTGAAACTGGTCATGATTGGTAGTCTTGCCTCTCCATTCATGGAATTCATGGGGGGTATCCTGGGAGCGTTTATTCTAGTCGTGGGGGCGCATAAAATCTCTGAAGGCGGTCTGAGCCCTGGTGATTTCAGCGCTTTTCTCATGGCGATCTTCATGATGTTCATGCCCATAAGAAGGCTCAGCCGGGCAAATAACGCGATCCAGCATGGTGTGGCATCCTATGAACGTATAAAAGACATTCTTTTCAGCAGTCCACTAGTTGTTGATGTTCCTGGTGCATATCCCATGCCATTGATCCGAGGCCATGTGAAATTTCAGAACGTTTCTTTTGCTTACAATAACAATAAGCCGGTACTGGAACGTATAAGCTTCGAAGTCGAGCCGAATGAGATGATCGCACTGGTTGGTCTGAGCGGCGGAGGTAAGACCACACTGATCAATCTTATTTCTCGCTTCTATGACCCGACTTCAGGAAAAATTACCATAGACGGGATAGACATTCGTGAAGTAACATTAAAATCCCTTCGGTCACAAATCGGACTTGTGACCCAGGACATTATTCTGTTCAATGATACGGTTATTAACAACATTGCCTATGGACTTGAAGAGATTCCCCTGAAAAAGATAATCAGAGCAGCCAAGGCGGCCAAGGCCCATGAATTCATCAGGGAACTTCCTTATGGTTATGGATCCCAGATCGGCGAAGGCGGCGGATTGCTTTCCAGTGGTCAGAGACAGCGGCTGGCCATTGCCCGTGCTCTGCTGAAGGATCCTCCGATCCTTATTCTGGATGAAGCCACATCAGCCCTGGACTCTGAATCTGAAAAATTGATACAGGTGGCTCTGGCCAATGTAATGAAGGATCGGACGACATTTATCATTGCCCACCGTCTCTCCACTATCCGCAATGCCTCCAAGATCATGGTTATTGACCAAGGAAAGATCGCTGAGATCGGCACTCACAGAGAATTGTGCCGGAATAACGGGATCTATAAAAAATTGTATGATCTGCAGTTTCCAGAAGAAAGGGAGGAATTCACTTGATTAGCAGCATGACCGGGTTTGCTGAAAAAAAATTCGACCACAAATCATTTTCAATAAAGATCTCAATCCGGGGAGTCAATCACCGTTATCTGGATTGGAACTATAGAGGCGCCAATATCGGGGGGCTGGAGGACAGATTGAGAGTCATATGCCAGCGATGTATCCAGAGAGGACGGCTGGATGTTTATATTGACATCAAGCTGATGGATCAGTCCAAATGGGATGTTTGGATCAATGATGACCTTCTATCTCTCGTTCTTTCATCTTTGAAAAAATCCTTTACGAAGATCAAACGGGAATTTAAGCTCTCCATAGACAACGTATTTGATATTCCTCATATCATCGAGCTGAAAAGAAAGGAGTTTTCCAGGGAGGAGGAATTATTCATCG
>CBDVEQ010000200.1:0-4846 GCA_965373045.1 uncultured bacterium
AGGAAAATGTAATGTTTAAACGACCTATTTACAGCATAATCAAGCAGAGGTTGTCTGAACCCAGGCGATTTATCCAGGTGCTCTCTGGACCCAGACATACAGGAAAAACTACCCTGGCGCTCCAGGTTATAGCTGACTTGAATATTCCAAGTCACTATGCATCTGCAGATGAACCTTTACTGAAGCATCGTATCTGGATCGAACAACAGTGGGAAATTGCTCGTTTAAAGATCAAGGCTGCAAAAGCTTCACTGTTTGTCCTCGACGAAGCCCATAAAATCGAGGGCTGGTCTGAGACAGTTAAAAGACTGTGGGATGAGGATTCAAGAAACGATCTTCCCCTCCATGTTCTGCTCCTGGGCTCTTCGCCTTTATTGGTACGGAGAGGGTTAACAGAAAGTCTTGCCGGACGATTTGAGATAATCCCTATCACCCATTGGTCTTTTAACGAAATTAAGACTGCTTTCGGTTTGAGTGTTGATGAATATATATTCTATGGTGGATACCCGGGAGCCGCAGAACTTATTCATGATCAAAAAAGATGGTCGGACTACATCAAGAATTCCCTTATAGAAACAACAATTTCAAGGGATATCTTCCTTATGACGCGCGTTGACAAGCCAGCTCTTCTACACCGTCTTTTTGAACTCGGCTGCTCCTACTCAGGCCGGATTCTTTCCTACCAGAAGATGCTCGGCCAGCTTCAGGATGTCGGTAATACCACAACTCTCGCTCATTATTTAAGATTGCTGGAGGATGCCGGCCTCCTGGCCGGTATATCAAAATATGCCGGTCAGAGATTTCGTCAAAGAGCCTCCAGCCCTAAACTTCAGGTCTTTAATACAGCGCTGATAACAGCACAATCCCAGTTGAGTTTAGATGCAGCAAAACAGAACCATGAATTCTGGGGAAGACTTGTAGAATCATGTATAGGAGCCAGCTTGTTGAACTCTATTAAAGGCGAGAATATTGAGCTGTTCTATTGGTTAGTCCGGAATCGTGAAGTAGACTTTGTCTTATCCAAGGGCAAAGATCTTGTAGCAATCGAAGTGAAAATCGGACGCAGAAAAGTTACTCTGCCAGGAATAGAGATGTTTTCGAAGGAATTCCGGACGAAAAGGAAGCTTTTGGTAGGAGCTCAAGGTATTCCAATTACAGATTTTTTACTAACTCCCCTCAGCAAATGGTTTTAGGGACTATGCTTCAGACTCCCATTCATCCTTGATAATAAACCTCTCTATCATCGCAATTTTTCAGCTTTTTACTTATTATTGAATCATGCTGTAGAGGATTCACGAAAATTTCTTAATAAAAACAGGAGTTCATTTTTCAGATTCTCTTTAACCCAATGTTTTTGTTTGGCATTCAAAACCTCCCCGAGTCCCTGCAAAATATAAATATTGTTAATATTTTTCACTTTCTCTTCACACTTCTTTAAATAGTCACCAAGTTTTTCTCCCGTTCTCAACTCAACCAATTCTTGATTGATCTTCCAGCGATTATTGAAAATAAACCATAAATCGAATAAATCCCGGTTGGCCATACTGCTTCTATCCAACAAAGCAACAAGTTTATGTGCCATAATGTCTGCTTTTGCCATTACCAGCATGGATATACCCAGATAATTCAATACTTCATAATGATCTGGAAAATCTCGTCGAGATATTTCGATCTTTATATTGGTTGATTCATCCCCATATGACAGGAGATAAAAAAGAGTATTTCGCTTTATCCTCGCTTCTTTTAAATCGCCATATTTTATCAGTATGTTTTTTATCCGGCTGAAAACCAGATCTTTTTCGTCTTTATCTAAAAGAGTGAAATCCAAATCAACCGAAAACCGGGGAAGTTTGTAAAACAAATAACAGGCCGTCCCTCCTTTGAAGCCCATCAGGGGGGCAATCTCTTTGTCCGAATAAATATCTTTTAAAATCTGGACGAGAATAAATTTATGTTCTGATATTTTAAGCATTTTCCAGTATTTTCCTGGCTCTTTTTGATAATGTTTCGGATTGAAAGATATCGAGCAGAGCAATTATTTTTTCTTTATCTAAAACCTCAGGATTATCAAAATAATATTCCCCGTAGAGATATAAAACATCGAGAAAAGCTCTTTCCTTGGTAGCAATGGCATAGTTCTGTTTTTGAATAATTCCATCCTGAGAGAGAAGATATTGTTCTTTAAGACGGCGGTACTGAATTGGATGGGAATCGACTTCAATTTTTCGCGACAAATAACTGACAATAAAAATTGTTTCATACGTCTGAAAAATAACTCCTTCTTTTTTTAGAACTGTCTCTAAGCTGATATAAGATGGAGTGAATATTTTTGTAGCAAGCTCAAAAGGATCATACTCAATTTTTGTGTAAATACCCTTTCTTACATTTCTCAACTCACCTTTTTTCACATAATAGTTAATTTTTGATTTAAGATTGAAACGTTCAATCTCACCAGAGAGTAAAGCGATTTCATCAATGGTAAAAACAGTATTCTTTGATTGGTATAGGTTTAAAATGAAGTCCTTTTTCATTCTAATCCCCATTGTGTGAACCAGTAGTAATAATATTCCTTACTATTAGTTTACAAATATCCATGGTCTTGTCAACACCTGTTTTTTTAATTTGTCTGATTTTATTTATCAGCTGCCGGGGTTTGATGCCAAATAAAGTTAGTATGCCTGTTCTGTCCTTTATTTCTTCATGTACTTCTCGAACCAGGCCATCAGGTAGAGCTGCTGCAGCAGCCGGTGGGAGGGCCGCCGCCAGCCGTGGTATTCGCCGGGCATGCGCACCAGCAGTGTGTCCTTTTTCAGCATCTTCAACGCCCGGTAGTACTCCTCGCTCTGGACGATGGGAGTGCGCAGATCTGCTTCCCCGGTCATGACCATGGTGGGCGTTGTGACATTGGCCACATAGTGGAGGGGCGACCTTACCGCGTATTCCATGGGATCCTCCCAGGGGTACTTCTTGAACTGACGGTACCAGTTGGCCCCATCCGTGTTGCCTACGAATGAGTGCCAGTTGATGACCGGCCGCATGGAGACCGCCGCGCAGAACCGTGCGGTGTGTCCCACGATCCAGGCGGTCAGCACCCCTCCGCCGCTCCCGCCACAGACAAATAGGTTGCGCTCGTCGATAAAGCCCTTTGCGATGGCCGCGTCCACAGCTGCCATCAGATCGTCATAATCCTTCCCTGGATAGGAGTACTGGATGCCGTTGACAAAGTCCTGGCCGTAGCCTGTGCTGCCCCGGGGATTCATGTAGAGAACCGCATACCCCTCAGCAGCGAAATTCTGCCAGGCCCAGTTGAAGCGAACAGAGTACATGGCCCAGGGCCCACCGTGGATCCAGAGCAGCATAGGGTATTTTTTCCCATTCTCAAAATTGGCCGGTTTGATCAGCCATCCCTGGAGGTCCAGCCCGTCTGGCGACGAAAACCACATCTCCTCCACATCGCCCAGCTTGACGTCTCCTAAAACATCGGTGTTAAAATCCACAAGCGTTTTGATAGCCTTGGGTTGATTGATATTGAAGGTCACCAGGGTGCTGGGATTGTAGTAATCGGCCAGGGAGGCCGCCACCTGCCCGTTTTTGGCCAGGGAGACAGAGGATAGATAGTGGTTCCCATCCGTGATTTTTTTGATCTTTCCGCTGAGGTCCACATAATTCAGGTTCGAGACACCCTTTTCCGCCATCTGATAATATAGCCCCTTACCGTCGGCCGCCCAGTTAAGCCCCGAGGGAGAATTGGGCAGGTCACCGGCCAACATTTTTTTACTGCCCCCGCTGCTGTCCATCATGTAGAGGCTGGACAGGTGGCTGGTGTATTTCTTGTCGTCATAGCCGGTGTAGGCGATCCACTTTCCGTCCGGAGACACAATGGGCCTGCGGTCCGGGCCTTCGCGGTCGGTCAGCGCCTCTATCTCCAGGGTCTTGAGATCAACCGCGTAGATTTCCGAGTCTCCAAACTCATATTCCGGCTCCGGCTTCCGTATGGCGCTGAAGTATATGGTCTTCCCGTCCACGGACCACTGTGGGCCGGAGTGAGAGTAATCCCCGGAGGTGATCTTCCTCGGTGTCCCGCCCAGCTTTGCATCGATCACATAGATATGGGAATAGCCCTTGGGCACGGGCCCGCGCCCGTCCCGCTGCCAAGACAAGCGGTCGATGATGATGGCCGGAGGCGCCCACTTGGCCCCGCGGGGGCGTTTGGGCAGTTTGACCTTGAGTGCCGGCTTTTCATCGCGAAGGAACATGGTAAAGGCCAGTTTTTTCCCGTCGGGCGACCAGGTCAGGCCTCTTGGAGAATCGGCCAGATTGGTCAGCTGGGCCACATCACGGGTGTCCATCCACATTACATAGACCTGGTTCGATCCATTGCGGTCGGAAAGAAAAGCGATTTTGCTCCCGTCAGGCGACCAGACCGGCGAGGAATCCCGCCAGTCTCCCCGGGTAAACTGACGGACCCGTTTTCCCTCGATGTCTGTCATCCAAAGGTTGGACTGGCTGCGGTCCTCCATCTGATTGATCCATCCGCGGCTAAAGAGTATGTATTTACCATCTGGCGAGATGTCCGGACCCCTGACACTTTCCATCTGCATATAGGTGTCCTTGGTTAGCAGCTTCGGTCCCTTTTCCGCAGCAAAAGACAGGCTGAGACCAGCCAGAAAAACCAGAGAAAAAACCAAGAGATGTTTGCTAATTTTTGTCACGACTTCCTCCTTGAGACTGCTAATGTATCCCAAATCTCTCAATTATTGCAAGAAAGGGACAGAGGTTCTTGTCTCATCCTGTGTTCTAATGCTATCATAGATCTTTACTTAAGGAAGAAACAGGAAGGTAAATG
>CBDVEQ010000201.1:0-4828 GCA_965373045.1 uncultured bacterium
CAGAGTAAGGCTCTTGTCCTACCTGAAGAAGCCATTTTGGATGATAAAGGAGATAATATTGTGTTTCTAAAAATAAATGGGTAATACTTTCCCAAAATAGTGGAAATAGGTGCCAAAGAAAAAGGTTATATAGAAATTATTCGCGGACTTCAGGAAGGAGACGAAGTTGTTATAAAAGGAAATTTCCAGCTCAAATCCAAGCTGTATGATGAAATATTGAAAAAAGCTCATATCCACTGATGTCTGAAATGTTTAGATACAAAACATTCAGCATTCTGAGAAAAATCTACCGAGGGAGAAACTATCATGATAGATAGAATAATAAATTATGCTTTAAAACATAGATTACTTACAATTCTCCTGGTCGTTCTGGTTTCCATATGGGGAATCATCGTCTTTACGAGAATGCCAAAAGATATTTACCCCGATCTCAATGCTCCCCTAGTAAAAATCATCACCGAAAATCCTGGAATGGCTGCAGAAGACGTAGAAAGGCTTATCTCTTTTCCTCTGGAAAGCTTGCTCAACGGCGCACCTCGCGTCACACGCGTAAGATCAGAATCAACAACAGGTGATTCTGTTGTCACTGTGGAATTCGACTGGGGCATGGATATCTATCTTGCCCGCCAGATCGTATCCAGCAAGTTGGAGCTCATTGCGGGGCGGCTTCCACTCGGAACAACGCGGCCTATACTGGGACCTGTTTCCTCAAGGATGGGAGAAATATTCGAATTTGCAGTGGTTGGTGAGGATACAGACCCAATGGAACTCAGGTCCATAGCAGACTGGACAATTCGATACAGATTACAAGGCGTCTCAGGCGTCTCTTTCATCATCAACCTGGGAGGTTTTATAAAGCAATTTCAGGTGTACCTAAAACCCGAGATGCTAAAAAACTACAACATCACGATCAACGAAGTAAAAGAAGCCATCGAAAACAGTAACAGAAATTTCTCGGGCGGCATCATAATAAAGGGCTCTCAGGAAGCTTTGATTAAAGGTCTGGGGAAGATCGAAACACTTGATCATATAGAAAACACGGTCATCACTTCGCGGAACAATGTTCCAGTCCATATCAAAGATATAGCCGATGTTAAAATTGGAGCAAAATTCAGAAGAGAATCGGGCAGCCACAACGCAAAGGAAGCCGTGTATGTCACAGTCGAAAAACAGTATGGAGGAGATACATTAGCTGCTATCAGTAACATTAAAAACGCCCTCGTTCAGATAAACAAAGACCTGCCTGAAAAAATTAAAATCAAGCCTTTCTATGATCAATCAACCCTAATCCTGAAATCCCTAACACATGTGGAGATTTCTATTCTTGAAGGAGCCATCCTTATCATTCTAGTCATGATTTTTTTCATGTGGAACTTGAGAAGTTCTTTCATAGCCTCCTTGACCATTCCTTTTTCTATTCTGATTGCTTTAGTCCTAATGGATATTTTCGGCATAAAATTAACAGTGATGTCTATCGGAGGGCTGGCGATCGGAATCGGAAAGGTTGCAAATGGCTCAATCATCATGGTTGAGAATATATTCCGGGTGCTCATAGAAAAGAAAGGCAAAGCCTCCACACTCGAACTCACATCAGAAGCCGCGCGGGATGTGGGCAAGCATCTTTTTTCTGCAAATCTTATCATCATCCTTGTTTTTCTCCCTTTGCTTACACTCAAGGGAATCGAAGGAGCAATGTTCAGACCTACTGCTTTTGCCGTAGCTGCTGCCCTTTTCGGCTCTTTAATCATGAATCTCACTCTAAAGCCTGTTCTGGCATCAGTTTTCTTGACAGAAAGGCATCTGAAGGAACGTAAAAATCCTGTCACTGAATTTTTAAACAAAAAATATCGTTCCATTCTAAATAATGCACTTGAACACAAAAAAGCCATCCTGGCCGTATTTCTGATTTTAATCCTGGGCGCAGGAATCTCTTACACTTTTTTAGGGAAAGAATTCGTTCCACCCCTTGATGAAGGCGCAATCATGGCTTCCACTGTAATGCTGCCTGAGACCTCACTGGAGGAATCCATAAAAATGGGAACCCAAATTGAAAAGATTTTCCTTTCTTTTCCTGAAGTAATATCTGTATCAAGGACAACAGGTACGGCTGAGGCATCTGAACATCTTCATCCAGTAAATCACAGTCACTACAATATAGAACTTTTTCCCCGGGAGGAGCGAAAAAGGGATTTTCAACAACTAACCCAGGCCATGAGAGAAGAACTGGACAAGATTCCGGGTGTAGCCTACATCTTCGAACAGCCAATAGCCAACAAGTTGGCAGAGATGCTGACAGGAACAGAAGGGCAGTTATCTGTGAAGCTTTTTGGACAGGACTTGGATACTCTCAACCACTATATCGAAGATATACAAAATGTTATGGTTGAGATTAAAGGTGTGGCTGATTTGCAGATAGAACAGACCACAGGCATCCCGCAGCTTGTTATAAGATTAAAAAGAGAAAATCTGGCCCGCTTTGGAATTTCTGTTAGTGGTGTGGCTGATATCATCGAAATAGCTTTTAAGGGGATAGAAGTAACGGATGTCTATGAGGCAGATAGAATCACATCTGTGCTTATTCGGCTGCCTGAGAAGTACCGCAGCGATGAGGAGGCAATTAAAAACCTCTTAGTGGATGCGCCGAATGGTGAAAGAATCCCGCTCTTACAGTTGGCAGAGATATCAAAGAGCGAAGGGCCTCAGACCATTTTTCGCGAAAATTTGATGCGGCGAAAAATTATCCTCTGCAATGTGGTGAAGCGTGATATCGGAAGTTTTGTCAAAGAAGCAAGGCAGAAGATCGAAGAAAATGTTTCTCTTCCTCCAGGCTACTTTATCACCTTTGGTGGACAGTTCGAAAGCCAGCAGAGGGCGTTAAAACATCTCTCTCTACTCATGCTCCTTGTTATCCTCATCATCTTCATCATTCTTTTCTCTTCCTTTGGTTCCATTTGGCAGGCGCTCCTCATCATCATGAATATTCCCACAACACTCCTCGGAGGGATCTTAGGGCTTCTGATCGCAGGCCAAACTCTGAACGTTTCTTCTACTATCGGGCTCATTGCGCTTTTTGGCATATGTGTTCAGAATGATGTCATCCTCGTAGCAAAGATAAACGACTTTAGAAGGCAAGGCCTCTCCCTCAGAGAAGCAATCATGGAAGGGGCCCTGACGAAATTCCGACCCATCCTCATGACAGACTTGGTAATGATCGTGGCGGTTCTCCCTCTGGCTTTGATAGTTACTACTGGAGCAGAACTTCATCGACCTCTGGCTGTGGTTTACATCGGCGGCTTCTTTTCTGCAATTCTGCTCAGACTGATTGTTGTTCCCCTTCTGTATGAAACTCTCGCTAAACTGTGGAAAAAAGAGGTGGAATAAAATAAAACCATTCCCGTTATGCTGCAACCTGGCCTAAGAAAGGACCTCTCTTTACACCAAGAACAGTAAATCCCTTTTCGCCTTTTTTTGTTAATGCTTTCGAAGAGGATATTCCTGTTGGATCCATTCTTCTATTTGCTCTGCTCCCGCCAAATCAACAATTAATTTTCTTTCTTTAATAACAGGCAGATTCCATTTTCCTGTTTCATGCAAATCCTTAAACACAAGTATATGCGGGACTTTAGGAATTTTGGATATATTCAGGTAATTCAGAGCCAGCTCATTTCTAAAAGAATTCCCAATGGATATCTCATCCCAATATCCGTGCTTTCTTATAAATTTTAATCCTTTTTCAAGGTTATCATCCAAACAGACCATGACAAATTTTATTTCTGTCTTTTTATATTTTTCAGGAAAGTCAGTCTTTATTTTTTTGATTTTTTCTATATTTTCAGACACGGTACAGTAACCGAATTGAGTTGAAGCGAAATAGTAAAAAACCATAATCTCCTTTGCTTCGTCTTTTGTTACTGCAGTATTAAGAAAAAAGCTTCCGATAAGAAGAATTCCGGCTAAAACTGAATATGCTCTTTTCATTGTGATCCCTTTATTTTTCCTGATTAATTAGTCAGTTCCAGGTTGTCCTGCTGGACTTGAACATAGAGGGCAGGTCGATCCGTCTCTGCCCTTTCTTAAGCTCTTCGGCAAGGTCCATAACCACAACCTCATCAAAATTCCGGCGGTTGTAGATGTAAACTATTCCTTTCTTAAGGTCGTAAATATTGGAATAAACAGTATGGGACACCCCTGTTTCATCGAGGGTCTTTTGGATAAGTTCCAGGTTCAGCTTGTTGGCGTTGGAGAGGATTTTGTCCGCAGTACGATACCGGCGGCAGGGATAATTGCTGTCCTTGACATTGGATATGACAAAGTTGGTTGCGATCTGGTACCAGGTATCACTTGTAACAAACCGGGCCCTCCCCTGACCATACTCTAAGACCACAGAGGCTCCTGAGCTGTCCGCTACAGGAAACCTGGCCCGTTCAAGCGCAGGAAAGTTGTACTTCTCAAAAAAATCCCTGACGTCTTCGCAAGTGGCACATGTCCCAAGAATGAACATTATTACGCTTCCCCTGAACGTAGACTTGCCGTGTTCAGGCTGCCACCCGGTTGAGGGAAGACTGTTCCCATCGATAAAAAGACCCTGATCGTTCATCCCTCCCTGGAACGGGGAGTCATTAAACCCGAAGACGATCCGGCCGTAATATTTTTTTGTTGCAGGAACAAAGGACACTATTGTCTCCGGGTGATCCCGGTCTTCGTTGTTACCTGCCAGAACCAGATCGCTCCGGGTCGCCATGATAATAGTACAGCCAAAGAAGTCAGGTTTTAATTCATCCTTACCAATCTTGTATTTATGAGCGTTTGAGTAAATTGTAATGCTCAG
>CBDVEQ010000202.1:0-4800 GCA_965373045.1 uncultured bacterium
CAAAGAACTGGATTCCCGTTTCCACGGGAATGACGTAAATTAAATGACCTTGGGCGAAGCTGCTTTTAGCTTTGGGCTTTCTCTCTTTTCTTGCTCTTCTTTCTTTATCCTTTGCCCTCTATAATAAATGACCTTGGGCTAAGCTGCTTTGGGCTTTGGGCCTCTTTTGCATTGGCCCTTGGCCTCTTATTCTTTCACACGACCCCTTGAATCCTATTTTTATCATCGACACTTATTTATGAATAATCCAGAATACAATCATTCTTTGTCTTGCTGCTTGGCAAAGAACTTGATGATGTCGAATGCCTCCTCGATCTCGCTCTTGTGAGTGCGGAAACTGAGGACGCAGACCCGGATCACAAATTCTCCTCTCAACAATGTGCTGCTTAGAAAAAGCTTCTGACTGTCATTGATCGCTTTCTGTAATCGGCGATTAAATAAGTCCGCATCCCCTCTCTCAGGAATATACCTAAACGCGATCACCGACAGGTCGGGCGGCGATATACATTCAAAACCCTGTTCCTCACAAAAACGCCTGTATATCCACTGCGTCAGTTCAAGCTTTTCAGCTATATTTTCTCTGAATGCCTTAATACCATAAAGCTTCAATGGCAGCCATACCCGCAGCCCCCGATAGGGCCGTGAGAGTTCCGGGGAATACAGGCTGGGGTCTACCTCCCCTTCAGGTGTGGGGAGGTCCTGAAGATAATCCGCAGTCAGCATGTGGGCCTTCCGCAGCAGCTCGCCTTCTTTAACGAGAAGACTGCCCGTGCCGTAGGGCACAAACAGACCTTTATGCGGGTCGAGTATCAGGGAATCCGAATTCTCTATCCCAGAAAGCTTTTTCCTGCCTTTATCGCATAGGTTGAAAAACCCTCCATAGGCCGCATCAATATGATGCCAGAGTTCGAATCGCCTGGCGATTTCGCTCATGTTATTGAGAGGATCAACAGCTCCGGTGTTGGTAGTGCCGGCATTGGAAACGAGTAAAAACGGTTTCAGTCCTCTCTTTTGATCCGTTGTGATCGCCTTCTCAAATTTCTCTGGGACTGCCCGATAGGCCTCGTCAGTTTCCAGCAGGCGGATGTTCTCCTCTCTGATACCTGCCAGCATGGCCACCTTCATCATGGAATGATGCGTCTGGTCGGAAGCATAGATAACACCGCGGCTTATGTCATCTCCCAGAAGATGTTTTCTCGCAGTCACGATGGCGCTGAAATTGGCAAGGGAGCCCCCGCTTGTCAGAATCCCCCTGGTTGATTCCGGATACCCCATCCATTCGGCAAACCACTCCAGCACATTGGCTTCCAGCCGGACCGCTGCAGGCGCTGCCAGCCAAATGCCTGTGAAACGGTTAACAGCAGAGCTTATAAAGTCAGCAACAGCAGATGGATAAAGGCCGCCGCCAGGAATGTACCCAAGATAGGATGGATGCGGCGCATTGATGGAAACAGGAATCACCTGGTTCATCAACAGGTCCAGAAGTTTCGGAAAATCCGTCCCAGTTTCAGGTGGCGGTTCGCGCAAAGACCGGCTTTTTAAAACGCTGTCTTTCAACTCTGAACGCGGCGCGTCAGGAAGACCGAGGATATGTTCGATCACAGCATCCAGGGCCAACTCCCCCATCTGCTTCATAGCATCCTGTGTAAGTTCAAGATCTGTATATTTCATGATTACAATTCCTTAGCTTATCAGAATATATCTTAAACAGAAGGCTTGTAAAGTCCATAAAATTGACCATATCCATCCCCTGTGCTATATCTTACATGAAAAAGGGAGAACAAAATATTATGAAAAAGTACAGAATAATTCTTGCAGCAGTTATTATGGCAGTGCTATGGAGTCCGCTCCGGGCGCAGGAAGGTCTGATCCCGGCTTTTAACATCAAGCCTAACAGGCTTACCCTGGAACGTCTCGCCAGACCTGGAACCCCTTTTGACAAAGTCGGCCGAAAATTCGCCATCCTGGGCGACGAATGCGGTTCATTCGAAGCATGGGCTTATCCTCTAAAGCTATTTCGGAATTTTCAATTCTCCTTTCTTGTGGGCACATCCACACGGCCTGTAATGGGAAAAGATATCGTCCGCCACATCAAAGTCACTCCCGAAGCCACAACCCTGACCTATACCTACCAGTCCTTTACGATCAAGGCCATCTACATCACCCCTATACAGACTGCCGGAGCGATCATTCTGCTGGATGTCCGCTCTACTGTGCCCATTACCATTATATGCGGGTTTCTTCCTGTTATGCAGCCTATGTGGCCAGCAGGAATCGGCGGGCAGTTTGCTTACTGGAACAACAAACAAAAAGCTTACATCATATCCGAATCCGGAGGAAAAAATCATGCCATTGTTGGATCTCCTGCCGCATCCGGGATATCCTATACGCCTGCCCATATGCTTTCCGACAATCCAAGTGAATTCAAGATCGAGATCGCAGATCCAAAAAAGGTAGACGGAAAATATATCCCCATTATTTTGGCAGGAGGCCCAGGGAAACGTGAACAGATCACCAAAACATATGAAACTCTCCTTGGTTCGCCGGAAAAATATTACCGGGATACGGCTGATCACTACCAGAACCTGCTCAAAAACACACTCCATGTCCGGACGCCTAACCGGAAACTCAACCAGGCCTTTGACTGGGCCAAGATCTCATTTGACAATTTGATGGTGGAAAACCCCAATCTCGGATTGGGTATGGTTGCCGGACTGGGCGCATCCGGAACAAGCGGCCGTCCAGGATTCGGATGGTTTTTTGGAGGAGATGCTTATATCAATTCCCTGAGCCTGCTTAGTTACGGTGCCCATTCCTTTGTCCGGGACATCCTTGCTTTCACTCAAAAATGGCAGCGGAAGGATGGAAAAATGGCCCACGAGCTGTCCCAGGCAGAGGGCTATGTGGACTGGTGGAACGACTATCACTACGGCTATATCCATGGCGATACAACACCTTATTATATTGCCGCAATGTATGAATATTTGCTGATATCCGGAGACACACAGTTTATCCAGGAAAGCTGGTCTTCCCTGAAAAAAGCATTTAACTGGTGTGTTTCTACAGACGTCAACAAGGACGGTCTGATGGACAACAAAAAAGCGGGACTAGGCGCACTTGAATACGGCACCTTGACCGGAATAGAGTCCGACATCTACATGAGCGCTGTCTGGGTCAGGGCCGCCTATGCCATGTCGCAGATGGCTGAAGCGGTCGGCAGTAAATCTCTGGCATCACATGCAGAAGCTCTCTTCCATAAAGCTCAAACAGCATTCAACGAAAAATTCTGGGATGAAGAGAGCGGTTTTTATGCGTATGCCTTTAACTCCAACGGACAGAGAGTCAAGGAGATATCTCCCTGGAACGCCGTTGGCCTGATGTGGGAATTGGGCACACCGGAACGCAGCCAACAATCGCTTGAAAAATTGTGTTCATCCGAACTCAGCACTGACTGGGGAATACGGAGCATTTCCATCAAAAGCAAATACTTCCAGCCCTTAAATTACAATTACGGGGCGGTCTGGCCGTTCCTGACAAACTGGGTGACAACCGCTCTTTTTAAACACCACATGCCCCTCCAGGGCTACTGCACATTGATGTCCACGGTCATGCATACATTTGACAATTCCCTTGGCAATCTCACCGAGGTCTTCTCCGGAACGCATTACATCTGGCCTCAAGAAGCTGTTCCCCATCAGGGCTTTTCCTCTTCCGGAGTCGTGCTTCCTTTTGTGAAAGGCCTGCTGGGTCTGGAAGGGGATGCACAGAAAAAGAGCATTTTTTTCGCTCCCCATTTTCCAGCGGATTGGAGCAATGTGACCATCCAGAACTGCATGGTCGGCAGCGCTGGTTTTTCCTTTGATTATCAACGGACAAAAAATAAGATCTCAGCCCGCATAACCCCGGAAAATGCGGAAGGCTTTCGACTGGTTTTCGCCCCAGCCCTCACCCTGGGAAGCAAGCTCAATGCCATCAAGATCAACAGCAGCGCTGTGGATTGCGAGTCGATGACTTCAGGGTCAATCTTCCAGCCTCAGATCTCAGTCGATATCCAGGACAAACCTGTTCTTATCGAGATCGCTTTTAGTCCCACACTTGAAATTCTGCCCTTCCTTGCTGACGCACGTGTGGGAGACCGCAATAACGGGCTTAAGATCATCTCTGTTCAAAGAGAAGGCCTTGATGTCACTCTGAATGTTGAAGGGCTGTCAGGGCATAGATATAGACTTGGCACTCTGAATACAGATCTCATCAAATCGATCAAAGGAGCAGAAATAAGAGGCAGCAGACTTATTATTAAAATCCCGGATGGACATCAAGGAGAATTTTTACCCCACACCATCCAGATCCATCTGCTAAATACTGACGAAAAATAGAAGTTGCAGCCCTAAAGAACATTAATTGGACGCGATACTATATTGATGGGATGAAGTCTATATCATTTCATAATATTCTTTGTGAATATATTTCTTCTCCCGATTTCTTTGCGTTGCCTTGACAAGCCTCATTCTTTTTTGACTCCCCTGTTTGGTTGTGCTATAGACTTAAATACAAATATTTGTGATTTTAGGAAGACATATGGGGAAGTTCCATGAGCGATGAAGAAACAAAATCTCTCTCCACCAAAACTATCCCTCCTTCTGGTGCTGATTATCCAGAAGCGATCGGGAATTATCGTATCATCCAGAAGCTCGGCGAGGGAGGCATGGGGGAAGTTTACGAGGCTGAGCAGACCAAGCCCATTCAGCGAAGAGTGGCCCTCAAAATCATCAAATGGGGGATGGACACTAAACAGGTGGT
>CBDVEQ010000203.1:0-4736 GCA_965373045.1 uncultured bacterium
CGATGTCGCTCCAGGTCTTTCCTCTATCATTGCTGCAATTCATAAATATCTCTTCATTGCCGCTCACGCCCGGTGCGCCTCGATAGCCGTGCCAGACTACACAGATTTTGTTCTCGGCAGCAGCCATGGAAATCGTGGACCACGTGGGACGGTAAGTATTGACTTGAACCGGCGTCTTATCCAGGCGGATGGCGTTTTGATCTAATGCCGGGTACCAATTTCCCTGCTCCCACCGGCGGTAATTGATGTATTGCATGGTGATGAGTGGAACGATGGATACCACGTCTTGTTCAACCCAGGCGACGTGTACGTATCCTTGATCATCAACGGCGACCTTGGGACGTACGGCCGCTTGCCCGATGGTCGAAAGCCGAATCGGCGTATCCCACTCGAAGGTTTGTGTAACTATCCAAGTCCCCGATGTATACCAGATGCTTCGTGCCTGGTTGATGGTTTGTTCCCAGACAATGTGCAGGGTTTGGGAATCTGCGCTCAATGCACTGTATGGATACCAAATCCCGCCAGAGTAGGGGGCAGATGCTTGGGCATGGGTGATGATCTTGGTCGGTGAAAGCCAGGTATCTGATCCCACTGGCCGGTGTATGTAATAAATATCTGCTTGTGAGAATGTCTCTGGGGTTTTCGCTGAAGCGATGACGAGATGGTAGCCATTATCTCCAATTACCATTTGGGGCGCTGTATACCCGTGAACAGAAGTCATCAAGATGCGAGCGGGATTTCCGCTAGCCACATCTTCCTGGTACAGGGTTCCTACAGGCCCTGAGTAATCTCCCTGAACCCAGGCTATCCGCAATTGTGAGCCATCGTAGGCTGTGTTGGGCGCCCAGGTATCTATGTCTTCGGTGAGGGTGAGAGGAGTGGGCGATCCCTCGTCTATGGCGAAGAAAATCCCCTTTTGATTTCCTTGCTAATATTGTATTTAAATATTCAAATCCTTCTCTTGCCAACAGATCAAGCTTTATAAAAGGAAGCGAATTTATAAAGGGAATTATTTCCTCTGCCTCTGCTAAGATTTTATCCTCATCAACTTTACTGACTTCCATCCTACTTTTAAAAAATCTTTCAGTATCTTTATCCGTAAAGTAAACATAACAACCTTTTAATCCGCGTGAAAGCAAGACCCGATATGTATTTTTAACTAGATTAATGAATTTCTCTTTCGATCGTCTTACAACAGGATCTCCGGAGTTTTCAGGAAACCCAGCCCACTTTTGTTCATCAAGACTGTATTTCAAATCATCGCCAAAAATAACTCCAACATAATCAAACTCGAATCCTTGTGCTGTGTAAATACAACCTATCTGGTTGATACCATTTGGATCATGTGCCCACAGTGTTGCTTTCGGGATTCCTTTTGCTAGCCTTGTTGCCTCAGGCCTAGCATTCCAAGGGCGTTCATACTCACCAATCACTACATCCTCATTCAGAGTCCCGTCTTTTCTTGTCTTCGACCATTCCCAACAAAAACCGGCTGTCATTCGAGCACTATATCCCTCAAAGACTTTTTTCTGAACTGCATGTTCTAAATCTGTAGGAGATGGAAAGATTTTAAATTGGAATCCCTCTGCTCCAGTCCAAATCGCATTCGCTGTACGCCTTATCCCAAGCGTATTATTCACCCAATTTACAAAGGCATCAGAGCCGCTACATCGGAACTGCGCCTCCAACTCATACATAAAAATTTGGCAGTCATTAGCTTGTGCACATTCTTTTATATGGTTGACCGAACCAATTTCCCCTGGACGCACAACCTGATCCTCATCAATGAAAAACACACCAACTTTGCCGGCATGAATGAGCTCTTTGATCTGGGGAATATTTGTTATTTTTTCTTTCGGAGTCCAACGGCTATGACTCACCTCACGAATCCGATGAGCTTCATCACATATCAACACATCAACAGCATCCCGGTTTGCATCCATATAACTATTGAAATATTTAAACTGAACAGCTCCACGCATCCCAATTATTTTTCTCAGAGTTTCGGTAAATGCCCTCGATCCTGTCGCATAGTGAGCATTATATCCATCAAGCAGCAAATCAGCCATAAGGTTGATGGCAATCACAGATTTCCCTGTTCCTGGTCCTCCTTTGATAATAATGATAGACTTCCTTCGATCTTGAAAACCGCTCTTAGCAGCGTTTATTACTCTATCATAAGCCACAAGCTGCTCATCCAATAAAACATACTCAGGTTTCCCCTTGATCATGTTTCCCACATGATCCATCAATTTTTTGCTTGGACGATACTCTCCATCTTCAATGCGTCTCAGAACATCAATGCCTTGGCCTTTCAGAAGTTTCTTAACAAGAAACTCCGATAGCTGATCGACATCATCCATTGAATAAAGTGGATAGTTCTGAAGAATTTTTTCAAATTTCTTTGAGATCAGAACATCATCATCCATAAACCGATAATTATGGAGATAAGTACATGCATTAAGCAGGACAGGTTTTGGTGCCTCATAAAATGCCGTATGGGTATCCTCAAGATACATTTTGTACTGGCCCACCTGTGCTGCAGGATGAAGAACTTCTCTTTCGGCTCCTCCAAGCCATGTTATTACCTCGTTTTCACCATCAGCATGGTTACATGCTTCCCATTGCTTTAACTCAATAATAACAGCATTGTCTTCTCCATCCCGATCTTTTCCAGCAATCATACAATCCAGCCGCTTCGATGTTATGGGAAGCTGATATTCAAGAATCACTCCGTGGTCCATAAGCTCTGCATGCTGAAAAACCTGTGATATGGATTTAAGGGAGTTTCGCCAAGAATTCATTTCTCCCGGAGAAGGATTGTATCGAAAGTAACTGAAAAATGCTGACTTCAGTTTATCTGCAATCTGATTATGTACAGTATCAGAAACAAACTGCTGGGAAGTTCCTGCATATAATCGCATTATTCAAAATCTGTATACTTTGTAGCTTTTCCTTTTGCTTTCTCTGGAGGATATTTATCCTTGTTTTTTTCTAGTTTTTCAAAGGCCGCTTCTAAAGGAGAGAATCCCAACTGATCTGAAAGCCTTGCAAGGTAGATCTGCACATCACCAATTTCATCCTTAACCTTCCGCAGAAGTTTCTTATCTAGATTTCTTGTCTGCTCCTCAGTCATCCATTGAAAATGCTCTAAAATTTCTGCAGTTTCAACAACAAGCGCCATCGAAAGATTTTTTGGTGAATGGAACTGCTCCCAGTCACGCTCGTCAGCAAAAGCTTTTAGCTTCTTTATTAATGTTTTCATATGAGCCCTTCAACATTTTAAGATTCTTTCAATATGACCATATTTTAACCCAAATTAAAACAAAACAGTCATTTCTCTATTCTAAGCTCCATATTCTTTGAGGGCTATATTCAAACTTTTATAAACAGACATTTCTCTACCTTTAGTCACTCTGATATCAATCTCTTGTGTTCCCCCTATTTTCCCTTTCCCCAATAACTTTGCATATATGTGAGATGTATCTTTATTTGGAATTGATAATTTTATCTTAAAGGTCTTCGATTTAGGCCCTTTTGGCTTAAACCTTCCAAAAAGGACTTCAATAACATCAGGACAACGACTAATTTCTTGAAAGATAGGTTGAACAGAGATTGGCAGGTCTTTAAAGAAATTAATATTTTTATCGAATATAGTATTATGATCCCGTGATACTATTCGAATATCTCGATAATGATTAAGAATTTCGACCTCATGATCAAGAATGACATGATTTGGAGATTTTTTCTGACTTTTTTCCTTTTCATTGTCATGGTTTGAAGGCGAAATATCTTTTCTAGGAGTTTCTCTTGGAAATCCATCAGGGGGAAACCTAGTTTCAAATAGCTTGATACTTTCATATTTGGAATAAAAACTCTTGTTTGCTGGTAAAACAAGCAACTCTTCATTTGACTTATTAAGCAAGTTCTTCCGTGCAAAAGTTCCGAGAGCTGGGAGAGTAGCGGGTCCGGCGTTTTGCTCACCGAAAGCATGTAAAACAGAACTTTTTTTTCTTACGCGCTCCCAATTAATAAGATTACGATATATTTCTTGGGCAGTAAGATCAAAAACAAGCTTAATCTTAAAATGCCGAATATAAGCCAATACTAATGAAGTTACGAAGTTGTCTTTTTCCCAAACTGAAACAATACCATCATAATCAGGCAAATGACAGCTATAGGTTTGAATCATTTCTTGAGGAAGAAGAAGGCCATACAGACTCGAAATGATGAGGGTATGATGTTTTGTAGTTTGTAAAAGTGATTTTCCAGAAATTATTAGCTCTTTATAAAATCTACCCGTATATCTTTTGTAGGCTGGCATGTATTCAGCGGAGGCTGTGCCCCCTAAATCTCGACCTAAATTAAGGTTTTGGTTAAACGGAAGATCTTTTATATCCATCCCATCTCTTTTAGGTTCTCTACTTTTAAGCAATTTATAGACTTTTTGACGACGAGTTAATAATTCCTTGGAATGATTTTCCAAAAGAGATAAAAAGGATTTATTCGGATTATATTTGGATTCTCCTCCCCGTAATTTTGAATTTGAACAAATTGTTATAAGCAAAATATTTGAATTACGATTATCAATTACATTAATATTTTTCATCTGAATATTCAAAATAAAGTTTACCCCTTAAATTTCTCCTCATTATGCCATTCGAGGAATTCCCGCGAGGGTTGATCGAAAATGTGCAAAGGCTTATTCACCGGCTTACCATGAAAAGTATAATAAT
>CBDVEQ010000204.1:0-4661 GCA_965373045.1 uncultured bacterium
TCCGTTCGCGGTATATTAATACAGCTTCACGAACCACTTCTCGCAGCTACGGCAATCTCGACCCGTGAATAAAGCAGGTTAGAAATTATTCACAGCTGAATAAAAGAAATTCAAAAAAAATGGCAACCTTTTTGTTTTGTATTTCATCTATATTATGTGGATGTAAAAATGAATATTCAGGTGATTCAACAATCCTTTTTTAGGCCGGGAACACAGGCCGTCAGTTGTGGTAAAATAGAACAGGGTAATTATATGTCAGAAGAAAAAACACAACAATACGGCTTGTTGGCTGACCTTATCAGGCGTTCACAGGATGGGGATTCCGGGGCCATGGAAGCCCTATATGAGCAGTTCAAGACCCCGCTTTTCAACCTGGCTTATCGTTACACGTACAACCACGCTGTAGCCGAAGACCTGCTGCAGGATATCTTCATAAAGATCTTCAGCAATATTCATTCATTGGATGCGGAAAAAGCGTTTGTAGGCTGGATCTATCGGGTTGCTGTAAACTCATGTTTGACCTATCTCAGGAGAAATAAAAGTCCTGTCCAGAAAGCTGTTTCTCTTGATGAAGTCTGGAATCTTAAGGAAAACCAAGAGGATGATGATATCAGGGAAAGCGCTTTGAACAGATCCCTCGACTCAGCCATACAGAATTTGCCGGGCAAAATGAAGAGTGTGTTTTTACTCCATGATTATCAGGGATTCAAACATGATGAGATTGCAGAGATCATGGGTTGGTCCGTCGGGACATCCAAGTCTCAATTGTTTAAGGCCAGGATGAAGATCAGAAATAATTTAAAAAGCCGGGATCGGCTTCAGGAGAAATCCCATGAAGTGCAATAAAGCCATGGAACGGATAAGCGAATACATCGATGGAGCTCTGGACAGGGAGAAAAAAATTGCCTTGGAAGAGCATCTTCAAAACTGCCTAAAATGTAAAGGTGTACTGGAAGATTTTCATAAGATCAAAGAAACAGCCGGGAAACTAGAGATCTTGTCTCCCAATAAAGCGGGCTGGAACAGGATTCAAAGAGAACTCATTAAAAAACAAAAGTTTTCTTTTCGGCTGTTCCGCCCAGCGATGGCTTTTGGTACAGCGATACTGATCGTTGTTGTGATCGGAGCTCTGATTTTCGGCCCAAAGATCTGGCAGAATCCCCGGGGACTTGAAAACAGAGGGCCGCTTCTAGCTATGTCCAAACTGGATGAGGCGGAACATCATTATCAACAGGCGATCAAGGCTCTTGCCGAAGCTCTTTCCGCCGGTCAAAAAGATATGGATCCCAAAATCCTCCAGGTCTTCAGGGATAATCTTGATATTATTGACGCTTCTCTGAGCGCCTGTAAACAGGCTGTCATGAACGATCCCGGGGATATGGATTCACGCGGCTATCTTTTAGCTATGTATAAACAAAAAACTGATCTGCTTTCACAATTGGTGCTGCAGGACACTGATTCAGCTCCCGGAAGTGAATATAAAACCAAAATTTAATCTATTAGATAAGGAGGTCTGATATGAAAAGAAACAAATGGACAACATGTATGGTAGTCTTGACGGTATTTGCCTTTGTCACTGGAATGAATCCGGCTTTGGCCGGCGCAAAGGAAAAATACGAAGAGAAATTCGAAAAAACCGTTTCTCTGGCTAAAAACGGTAAAGTTAAACTTTCGAATATCTCAGGAGATGTTTTCGTCGAGATCTGGAACAGGGCAGAAGTCAAGATCGATGCGCTCAAGGTGTCTACAGCTTCTTCCCTGAGCAAAGCCAAAGAAAACGCTGCCAAAGTCAAGATCGAAGTTCGGAAAGAAGGGGATACGGTCATCATTGAGACCAAATACCCTAAACCGCAGATTAGGAGACTCAGAGTCTCGGTTGATTATCGTTTAATGATCCCTGATCAGGCGTCAGCCAAAGTTGGCACTGTCAGCGGGGATGTGACTGTCGAGAACATTGCAGGCTTTCTGACCGCAAAGACTGTCAGCGGAGATGTCAAAGTAACAAAAGCGGCCAAGGGAGCCAATGTCAACTCGGTTTCCGGTGATTTGAACGTTTTTGGCGTCACAGGAGATGTGGATGCGGAAACGGTTTCCGGTGATGTTACCCTGTCTGCCATTCAGGGCTCTGTTTCGGCCGCCACGGTGAGTGGAAATATCGAACTGTTGGATGTGGAGGGAGCCAAAACCATTAAAGCCGGCGTGGTAAGTGGTGGTATCAAATACCAGGGAGCCGTTCTCATGGACGGCCGGTACAGCTTCAAAGCGCATAGCGGAAATGTGGACCTGATCCTTCCTGCGGGTGCGGCTTTTGATCTGGAAGCCAAAACCTTCAGCGGCGGCATAGACTGTGATTTTCAGATCACTATGTCCGGAAAACTGAAAAAGCGTGAGGTCCGGGGAGTTGTTAATGGAGGCGGTGCCGAGATCAACGTAAAAACGTTCAGTGGAAACATTAAGCTGAAAAAGAAATAACCGGCAGCATATAAAAAAGGAGAGGAACATAGAGTTCCTCTCCTTTTTTTTTGTTTTGGATTGAAAAAGAGAGAAGAAAAGAAAGAAGTGTTATTGGTCCAAAGAGAATACGTTGTGACAAGCTCAAATCATCTGAAATGTATTGTAAAAGCAGCGATTTTCATAAATAATACAGTGTAAATCATGTATTTATTCTTTGATACAGAAACAACAGGCTTACCTGAAAACCGGTATGCTCCTCTTTCTGACTCGGATAACTGGCCGCGTATCGTTCAGATCGCTTGGCGTCAACATGATGAAACCAGGGATCTGATTGATGAAAAAGATTATATTATAAAGCCTGATGGATTTATCATCCCCGAAGAATCAACCATGATCCACGGCATAACAACGGAAAGAGCTCTGGAAGAAGGCTTTGATCTGAAGCCCGTGATGAAGGAATTTGTAGATGCTATCGATGGATCTAAGATTATTGTGGCCCATAACATGAGTTTTGATGAGAAAATAGTCGGAGCGGAATTTATACGGGAAAATATTGAGAATCGATTGTTCGAGAAAAGAAGCATCTGCACAATGATGGCATCAACGGAATATTGTAAGATCCCGGGTCCTTATGGTTTCAAATGGCCGGCACTGTCAGAACTGTACAAATGTCTTTTTGATATAGAAATAAAGGAAACCCATGATGCTGCGTCTGATGTCCGCATCTGTGCAGAATGTTTTTTCCAGCTCAAACATCTTGGCTTGGTTTAATACCGGAAATAACACTATTGAATATAGAATATTCCCTTGGCATTCTGGCGAACCGGGAATTTTAAAAGTTTAAGTAGTGTTTGTCAGATCAGAAGCTACCCTGATCATCGGATCGCTCGCGGCGTCTGCGTGCTTTATTGGCACGGAGTTTCCGCCCGTTCATATCCTCCCCATCAAGGGCTTCGATGGCAGGCTGAATGTCATCTGCTTTCTTAAGCTCTGCAAATCCGAATCCTTTAGATCTTCCGGAGAACTTGTCCGTGATGATTTTAAATTCAACGACTTCGAAGCCTTTACTTTCGATGAATGTTTTAATTTCATCTTCAGTGATGCCATAATCCAAATTTCCAATGTAAATCTTGTTTTCTTCTTCCATAAAAAACCTCTAATAAAAACTCGGAAAAACTATAACATCAGAAAAGATTGAAGTCAAAGGATAAAAAGGACAAAAAAAAGCTGTAAGCATCCTTATTTTCGGCCGTAAACGTGATCACCGATACGTCTCATCCACTCGAGTTCCTCCTCGGTCATGGGCCCTTTTGCCACTTCAGTGAGGTTTTCCAGCATCTGTTTTTCATTGGAGGGGCCGGTGATCACAACATCGACATTCGGGTTGGATAGTACAAACCGGTAGCAGTCGCCTGCCGTGGGCCGTCTCTCGGTGCCGGGAATTTTGTTTGATCTGAGAAGTTGTTTCCGGCTTGTTGCTGTGAACCCAACTATCCCGGGACGGTTCTTTGGAAGATGAGGAAATACATCCTCTTCCCCACCCCGGTGGGCGGCATTGTACCGGAGCATAAAGAGGTCAAAGCGGGGATCATTCGCCAGTTCAGCGAACAGAGGACGGTGATGTCCTGAGATTCCAAGATACCGGAATAAGCCTTTGTCCTTCAGGTGTTTGATCCTTTCCATGGTTTTTTGGTTGGGTGGTTTGTTGTACCATCCGAGAAGGAGAATATCCGCATAGTCGATTCCCAGACGTTTAAGCCCTCGTTGCAGAGTCCATTCGAAACCACCCGGCCGGATATAGGCCTGAAGTACGATGATAATATCTTCCCGTTTGCCCTTGGCAATAATGTTGCGGATCGCCTTGGCCATACCGGCCATCCTTAGAGCGCCCCAGTAAAAATAGTTACATCCTGCCTCGTAGGCTGCTTCCCAGGCTTTAGCCGGAGCCATATATGATGCGCCCATTCCTAAACGTCCGGTGAGAAGATCAGTTCGCCCTAGTTTTACTCTATTTTTTAACCAATCTGTCATTTTTTTTCCTGAATTATTTATAAAAATTTGCGATACGTTTAAACATCAACACAATCATCTAAATATTTATTTCATATATCGCAACTTTTTACCCTACGGGCGAGCCGATCTCACCGCAGTGGCTTCGTCGTGTTCCGTTCGCGGTATATGAATACAGCTTCACGAACCACTCCTCG
>CBDVEQ010000205.1:0-4657 GCA_965373045.1 uncultured bacterium
GGCGGAGGAGCAAGAAAAGCACTGTATACTTCGACCTGAGGAAGATTAGTGGTGTCAAGAAGGGGAACAACGACCATTGTTGCAATAAGAGTCGCATGGATAAGAAAAGCTATGGGAAAAGCAATAGTACGACTAGCTTTTCCTTTTCCGGATTTCAAGAAAGAGTCTCTAAACATATACGGAATTTTATCTTCTTTTGGCGACTTTACCCATTCAGCCATTTTAATACCTCGTATATAAGAAATATTACATTGGAAACAAAATTATAATAGAATAAACTTCTTTTTTCAAGGACAAAAAAATCATTTTCCCATGCCTTTTTTTGGCTTAAAAAATTTATTCCAGAAAAATAGCATGGAACACGATTGGTATATTGATGAATAAGTTCCTATGATAACGCCGATCATGATGGTAAAAGCAAAATCATTGATGACATTTCCTCCAAAAACAAACAGTGCGAATACAGTAAGAAAAGTGGTTCCTGAAGTGATAATTGTTCTGCTTAGTGTTTGATTGATGCTGGAATCCAGAATGTCCGAAAATATCAGCTTTCTCAGCAGCTTGATGTTGTCCCTTACCCGGTCGAATATAACAATGGTGTCGTTCAGTGAATACCCGATAATGGTCATAATGGCAGCGATCACAGGTAGATTTATCTCTCTGTTAGTGAGAGAAAATATGCCAACAGTAATGAGAACGTCATGGGCCAGTGTTATAATGGCGGCTATACCATAGGCAAACTTGAATCTCAGGCCTATATATATGAGCATTCCGATCAAAGCCCATACTGCAGCCTGGGTGGCTTTGTTCCTGAGGTCATGGCCGATCTGAGGGCCGACGCTTTCCTTGCTGAGGACTACGAGCGGACTGAAATAGAAGTTCTGTCTCAAATAAGAGAGGACGTTGTTTGTGATTCCGGTTTCCGTTTGGACGTGTTCGAAATCCTTAAATATACCTAGCCGCACCCTGGCGCCGAGGATGTTTTTTGCCAGATTCGAGGCTTCATCCGGGAAAGAGGTTTTCAGAAGCAGGATCAATTCGGTCTCGTCAATACTGTTGAGATCCCTCTGCCCTTTTGCGATGGTATCGGTATTTTCTTTCCCCATTAGGGCCTCGATCACCAGAGCGCCCATTTTTTCATGAGCCTCAAGGTCTGCATCGATCTCTTCGCCCTCCAAAGCGAGCGGAGTCCGGATCATGTATTCTGTTTTAGAGTGTTCGATCTCCTGGATTATTGAGTTTCCCAGGCCCACATCTGTCAATGCGCCTCTGACATCTTCGATAGGAACATCGTTCTGGAATTTTATCCGGATCAGAGTTCCACCCGCAAAATCGATTCCGTAATTCAGCCCTTTCCCGACAGTGATGTTGATAAGGCCGATCGTGATGATGATACCGGATAGAGCCAGAGCAAAATACTTATATTGCATAAATTTGAAATTCGGTTTTTTAAATATATGCATTTTAGATACTCAACTTTTCTCTATTTTTTCTTTTGGAGAAGAACACATCAAAGATAGTACGGGACACGAATACTGCTGTGAACATGCTGGCTGTGATGCCGATGATCAGAGTGATAGCGAAACCGCGAATAGGCCCTGTGCCGAACTGGAACAGAAATATGGCTGCGATGATCGTGGTCACGTTGGCATCGAGAATAGTCCTGAAAGCACGTTTGAAACCGGTAGAGATGGAGCTTAAAACGCTCTTCCCCGTAGAAAGCTCCTCACGGATCCGTTCGAAAACAAGCACGTTGGCGTCAACAGCCATACCGATTGTAAGAATGATTCCTGCGATTCCCGGAAGAGTCAGATTAGCCTTAAAATAGGCCAGTGCTCCCATGAGGATAAGGATGTTCATAATCAGCGCTACAACCGCGTTGATACCGGAAACCTTGTAATAGAAAACCATAAAGATAAGGATAAGAATCAGGGCCAGGATGATGGAAAATAGCCCTTTGCGGACGGAATCCCTTCCAAGGGATGGTCCGATAGTCCGGTCCTCAAGAATTTTGATCTCTGCCGGCAAAGCCCCTGCCCTGAGAACAAGGGCGAGGTCTTCTGCATCCTCAACAGAATAGCTGCCGTGGATGATACCACCTGAGCTTGCAGGGATCTGATCCTTGATATTGGCCACTTCCTGGACTTTATTATCAAGGATAATGCACAGGGGTTTTCCGATGTTATCCCCTGTGAATCGTTCAAATCTTTTGCCTGCGTCAGGATTGAGTGTGAAAGATATCGCCGGCGCATTCCATTCATCGACTGTACGCCTGGCGCTTCTCAGATCCCCTCCGGTAACAGCAGCGATGTTGCTGACAAGATAATACCCTTCGTTTCCACGGGCTTTATCCCCTTCCAGGACTTCCTGATTCTCAGGTACTTTACCACCAATAGGTTCTAAAAGAGCTTCCTCTGTTGGAGCAGGTCCGCCATAAACCAGTTTCCATTCCAGCATAGCGGTTGTTTTTAGAATGTTTTTAACTCTGTCCGGATTTTCAACTCCGGGAAGTTCATCGATGATCCGTTCTCCTGTTCCCTGTCTCTGTATGGGAATTTCAGATAGACCCAGTTCATCAACCCTCTTGCGCAGGGTCTGCATAGCCTGTCTGACGGCCTGGTCTCTCAGGTAGAATATGACATTGGATTTTAAATTGACATTCATGTCGTTTCCTGAGCGGGAATGTTCCCATTCGTTAAATTCATCATCAAGGAGGTCTCGGAGATCTTTTTCATTAATTGAGCCGTAATCACGTATGATAAACTCTCCGATTTTATTCTCGGCTTTAACAATGATTCTGACCTTGATATTTTTCTTCTTCAGCCGTTCCTGCAGGCGAAGGATCTCCATGTCGGTCTCATTGTCGATGGCATCGTCGGTAATGACCTGTAGAACAAGGTGCATTCCTCCCCTCAGATCAAGTCCGAGAAGGATCTTGTCTTTCGGTGGGTAAAACAGAAATACAGACAAGATAATAACAGCGACAATGAGGACAATTTTCCAACGAATATCTTTTTTCATGCTAATGGCCCTCAGTTAATAGTATAAGTGAGTCTTTAAATCAATTTTGTTTTTTTTGCTGGGACAGGATGGTTCCGACTGAATTCTTGGTGATCTCGATCTTGACGTTAGAGGAGATCTTAACTTCCAAGCGATCCTCCTTGACACCCATGATGCTTGCATAGATTCCGCCTGTTGTAACGATTTTATCTCCCGGTTTCAGGGCTCTGATCATTTCCTGGTGTCTTCTCTGTTTCTTTCTTGAAGGCATGATAATGAGAAGATAAAAGATCACAAAAACAAGAATGAACGGCAGCAGCGCTGTGATAAAATTGCCTTGAGGCCGTGATGCCGCTGGGGCATCCTGAATAAAACCTAATAGTCCGGTGAAAATCATAATCTTTCTTCCTTTTTTAAATTGATTATTTTCTTTTTAAGAAAAGTAAAAGAATTAGATTCAATAGATTGCCGAATTTCCCGGAAGATGTCAAGGTAAAAATGCAGGTTGTGGATGGTATTGAGGATGGAAGAGCATATCTCATTTCTCTCATACAGATGACGGAGATAGGCTCTGGAAAAGTTCCGGCAAGTGTAGCAGGAACAGTCCTCGTCCAGGGGAAGAGGATCGCGCTCATATTTTTTATTTTTAATGATGATTCGCCCTTTGTGAGTAAAGAGCGTTCCGTTCCGGGCATTACGCGTGGGTAGAACACAATCAAAGAAATCCACGCCGCGGGCGACTGCCTCCACGATGTCGTAGACATATCCGATTCCCATCAGATACCGCGGCCTGTTTTCCGGAAGAATCGAGGTTGATCTCTCTACGGTTTCCATAAACAGTGATTTCGGTTCACCGATTCCCAGGCCGCCCAAGGCATAGCCGGAAAAATCCAGGGCCGTCAATTCTTCTATGCTTTGCTGACGGAGGTCCCAGTTTGTGCTCCCCTGGCAAATTCCCCATAACTGTTGGGAAGAATCTTTTTCCTGAAAGCGGGCCAGAGATCTTTGCGCCCAATGCGTTGTAAGGGAAACAGATTCTTTCAGTTTAGGTTCAGGAGATGGATAAGGAACAAAGTAGTCAAGGGGCATGATGATGTCCGCACCGATGAAGTGCTGGATGTCGATGACGTCTTCCGGCGATAGAAAGATCTTTGTGCCATCCAAGTGTGAAGCGAACCGGACTCCCTCCCGTGTGATCTTGGTCAGAGGTGACATGCTGTAGATCTGAAATCCTCCGCTGTCCGCCAACATAGGCTTGGACCAGGCATTAAAACTGTGGATGCCGCCCATAGCTTTTATGGTATCCAGTCCAGGGCGAAGAAAAAGATGGTAAGCATTGATAAGCATCAACTGAGCTCCCAGGCTTTCAACAAGGCTGTGGGGTAGGGCCTTTATCGTTCCCTGGCTGCCCACAGGTGCGAACACCGGTGTTTTGATGGGGCCGTGTGCTGTATGAATAATTCCGGTGCGCGCTTTAGATTTTTTATCTACTGATATGACCTCGAAAAAATTTTCCATTTTGTGTTCGTCTCCTATTTAGTAGATGTGAAGGGTCCCCGTTTGTCTCGTTACTCTCGTTTTCTCGTTTATCTGGATTCCCGCTTCCACGGGAATGACGTAAATTAAATGACTTTGGGCTAAGCTGCTTTGGGCTTTG
>CBDVEQ010000206.1:0-4564 GCA_965373045.1 uncultured bacterium
CCGTATTCATATACTGCGAATGCGCCGCAACAAAGCAGATCGGCTTGCCCGAAGGTTAAAAAGTTGCGATATATGAAATAAATTTTTTGATGATTGTGTTGATGTTTAAACGTATCGCAAATTTTTATGAATAATTCAGGCTAATCAGACACAACAACTTTGGAATAATCCGCAACCTGATAAAATAGTTTTGAAATTTCCTGAAGAAGAGCCAGCCTGTTTCTCTGTAATTTCTTATCCTCACACATAACCAGAATGTGATCAAAAAATCCATCGATCATAGGTCTCATCCGAAAGAGCATTTTTTGCGCCCTGGGGAATTCTCCCTTCATTATTAGAGGCGATATGTTTTCTTTAATGATCAAGAATGAGGTATGAAGCTCCCGTTCTCTTTTTTCAATAAGAAGTTCTGATCCGACTTTATACCCAGGTTGACCCCGGAGAATATTGTTCACTCTTTTCGCGATAAGGATCATAGGTTCGAACTGCGGACTTTCTTTCAAGCTGTCCAAGGCTTTGACCTTTAAATAGGTATAATAAATATTATCGATGCCTGGAGATAACGCGGCTTCTATGAGGTCATAGCGATATCCTTTAGTTAAAAAAAGAAAATCGAGGCGATTCATGAAATATTCCAGGCAATAAGATTTGATCTTTTCATTGGGCAGTTTCAGACTATCGCCAAAAACCCTGATAACCTTATCGACCAGGCGCGGAAAAGACATATTCAACTTCTTCTCCATAATGATTCTGCATACGCCTTGAGCATTCCTGCGAATTCCAAAGGGATCTTTGGATCCTGTAACTTCGATACCGCTTCCTACGGTTCCGATAATAGCATCCATTTTATCCGCAATGGACAGGATCTGGCCGTTCAAGCTAGCAGGGACAGCATCATTCAAACTAACAGGCATATAATGTTCATAAACCGCTTTCCAGATCGAGGCCGGATATTTCTCCTCCCTTGCATAGAGTCCTCCTGCAACTCCTTGTAAAGAAGGAAACTCCCGGATCATTTCAGTCATGAGATCGGCCTTGCATAAATTCGCTACCTCGGTCAGGTGGTTCCTTTCTTCCATAACATCAAGCTTAACTGCCATGTACTGCAAGATCTTGCGCAACCGATAAATCTTATCCGAATAGCTCCCCAATTGTTCCTGGTCAACTACTTTTTTCAGGCCTCCTGCTCTCTTTTTAAGAGGCATCTTTAAATCCTGTTCCCAGAAATATTTGGCATCCTCCAGCCTTGCTTTTAGAACACGTTCATTTCCTTTCCGTATTAGTCCCCTGGCATCATTGCAAGCATCCGCCACCCCTATAAAATATGGAAGCTGCTTTCTACCATCAACAACGGAAAAAAGATTCTGCCCCTTCTTCATAGCTGTACTCAAAATCTCGATCGGAAGCTTTAGATAGGCCTCAGGGAAAGCACCCAAAACAACAAGGGGCCATTCCAGATCATATACAAGCTTCTCAAAAAGTTTATCATCTTGCAAAAGCTCTGCATCCTTTCCTTCTAATTTTTTTTCAACTTGATTGATGATTTTTTCTCTTCGCTTTTCTGGAAATATGATGACTTTGTTATCCTGTAGATCTTTCACATAGGACGAAAATGACTTAACTCTGATCTTTTTGGGAGAAAGCAGAACATGGCCATATGTCGTATCTGATGAAGAAACTCCGGCTATAGAAAACTTTAATTTTTTTTCGTTGAGAAGACAGCAGATATTCTTGATGGGCCTTGAAAATTGGAAGGGATTGTCTCCCCATCTCATCATCTTTTGAAAAGATATTGAGGAAATCACTTTAGGAAGGATTGAAGTTAAAATATCTCCTGCTCCCCGTCCTTTAACAATCGTTTTTACTCCGATATATTCTCCTTTTTTGGTCTTAACGATAACCAGATCCTTGACATTGACTCCTTTGGATCTGGCAAATCCTACAGCTGCCTGTGTCGGTTTTCCATCAGGAGAAAAAGCTGCGGCCTTAGGAGGACCGATGATCTCCTCCTCGCAGTCTGGCTGTTGATCCCTGACCTCTGCCTTCACTATTAACCGCCGGCATGTCCCATAAACCCTGAAACGCCCGGATTTTCCTTTATTATCAACCAATCCCTGTGTAGAGAGCTCAACCGGAAGGGTATTTTCCCGATGCCGGACCGCCGCCTTCACATGGGACAGAGGCATTTCCTCTGTCATTACCTCAAGGAAAAAATCCATCATTTCCTCTTTCCTTTCTCCACATATTTCCGTGCGATTTGAATGACAAGGCTCCGGATCTGTGAGATCATCTTGACGCGTTCAGTCACACTGATAACGCCCCGGGAATCCAGAAGATTGAAAATGTGGGAGCATTTCAAGGAAATATCATAGGCAGGAAGCATCAGATCATTATCGATAAGGTTTTGCGCTTCCTTTTCCCTCCAAATAAAGGATTGCCGTAGAAGCTGGACATCAGCCTGATTAAAATTATATTCGGAAAACTCTTTTTCTTCCCGGAACCTCAAAGTTCTATATGTCACATCATCAGACCAGTCCACATCATAGATGTTTTCCTTCTTTTCCAGAAACATCTCTAATCTTTCCAGTCCGTACGTGATCTCCACCGGGACAGGGAAAAGATCAATCCCTCCCGCCTGTTGAAAGTATGTGAACTGCGTGATCTCAAGCCCATCCAGGAGGACCTGCCATCCCACTCCCCAGGCACCAATAGTAGGAGATTCCCAATTGTCTTCATCAAATCTCAGATCATGTTCGCTGATATCGATACCGAGGTTAACAAGACTTTTAATGTACATCTTCTGGATATTGTCAGGCGAGGGTTTGATAATCACCTGGTATTGCAGATGTTTTTGAACTCTGTGTGGATTTTCTCCATACCGCCCGTCTGTTGGCCGTCTTGAAGGCTGGACATAAGCGACCTTCCAGGGCCTGTCGTCTAACACTCTGAAAAAAGTGTCTGGAGTCATGGTCCCGGCTCCAACCTCGATATCATAGGATTGAGCAAGATAACACCCTTGATCAGCCCAATATTTTTGAAGGTTCATGATCAAATTTTGAATACTCATTCTTTTCCCTTACCATCTGGAGTCCATTTGAGTATGGGATTGCGTGCAGCAGTCGTCTCATTCAGGCGTCTTACATAGGTCAGATGTGGAGCTGATCTCAACAATTCAGGATTTTTTTCTGCCTCGATAGCTATTTTTTTCATGGCATCAATAAACAGATCAAGATCTCTTTTACTTTCTGTTTCTGTTGGTTCGACCATCAAAGCCCCATGTACTATAAGCGGGAAGGACATTGTTGGTGGATGAACATTGTAATCAATCAGTCTTTTGGCTACATCCAGATTCGATACGCCAAAATCCTTAAAGAACAGATCTGAAAATACACATTCATGCAAAGTAGAAGAATTATATTTCAAATGGTAGATACCTTCAAGGCTCTTTCGGATATAGTTCGCATTCAGGACCGCAATTTCGGATACCTCTTTAAGTCCTTCTGGCCCCAAAGACAAAATATAAGATAGAGCACGCACAATAACCAGAAAATTGCCGAAAAAACTCTTCACCTGCCCGATACTTTGGGGCCGGTCATAATCAAAATAATATCTCTCTCCCCTTCTCTCGATATAGGGTTTGGGAAGAAATGGCGCCAGCACATCTTTTACCCCTACAGGTCCGGATCCCGGCCCCCCGCCACCATGGGGCGTTGAAAAAGTTTTATGAAGATTCAGATGGATGACATCAACATCCATATCCCCGGGACGGCTTGTTCCGATCAAAGCATTCATATTCGCCCCGTCCATATAGACAAATCCTCCCTTTGAGTGGACTATCTGGGTAATCTCTTTGATGTCCGATTCAAAAACACCTAAAGTGTTAGGGTTTGTAACCATAAAAGCCGCCACATCTTCACTCATTCCAGCAGCCAGATCTCGCAGATCCACAGTTCCCCTGGAATTGGATCTGATCTCCCGAACCTTATAACCGCAAAGATGAGCACTCGACGGATTGGTCCCGTGAGCAGAATCCGGAATGAGAACGACCTTTCTCTGTTCTCCCCTGGACTTAAGACATGCCCGGATCATCATCATGCCCACAAGCTCTCCCTGAGCCCCGGCTGAAGGCTGCAAAGAGAACTTATCCATTCCCGTGATCTCACAGAGAAGCTCCTCGGTCAATTTAAGGACCTCCAGATTTCCTTGGTTCATCTCTTCAGGCGCTAAAGGATGAGCTACAAGAAAACTCTCAAAACCGGCCACCTTCTCATTGATCTTGGGATTATATTTCATAGTGCAGGAACCGAGAGGGTAGATTCCCTCGTCCACACAATAATTTGTTGTTGAAAGTCGTGTAAAGTGCCTCACGACTTCTACTTCCGAGACCTGAGGGAACCCCTTGATATCCTTTCGCACAGGGATACCTTGTGTCACGCTTTTCTTTTCATCCACATCCAGTACAGGCAGAAGACAGGCCCTTTTTCCTTTTTCGCTGAGGTCAAATATCAGGGGTTCTCGTATCATTGTTTTCCCCCTTGTTGTGTTCCAAGAGCTTCTTTTAAAG
>CBDVEQ010000207.1:0-4540 GCA_965373045.1 uncultured bacterium
AAGTATAATAGGAACCCCATGAAAGAATGTAATCAGGGAGAAAATTTATTAAGATGCAATTGTACCTATGAACCATGCAGCAGAAAAGGTATTTGTTGTGAATGCCTGCAATATCACTGGCGCATGAGGGAGCTTCCGGCCTGTCTGTTCCCTGATGACGTGGAAAGAACGTATGACAGATCATTAAGAAAGTTTATCGAAATATATAAGGACCAGGTTTAACAAGAAAGCATGGGAAAACAGAAATCTAAGACGCATATACATATCTATGGACCAGTGCCTTCACGGCGCTTGGGGTTCTCTCTAGGCGTGGATATTATCCCTTATAAAACATGCTCTCTGGATTGTATTTATTGCCAGCTTGGTTCGACCGCGGAGAAATCCGTGGAGCGTAAAGCCTATTTTGACAAAGAAGACCTGCTTTTTCAGATCAAACAGGTTGTTAATTCAGGCCGTAGGATCGATTATATCACTTTTTCCGGATCGGGCGAGCCGACTCTCAATATTTTGATCGGCGAGTTGATTCGAGAGATAAAAAAGTTCACTTCAATTCCTGTCGCTGTGCTGACCAACAGCACCATGCTCATAAAGCCGGATGCAAGAGCCGCCCTGTCCCAGGCTGATCTGGTTGTTCCCTCTCTTGATGCTGTTACCCAGACTGTGTTTGAGGAAATAAACCGGCCTCATGAATCCCTGAAGATCAGTGAGATCATTGATGGGCTTATTTCCTTCCGTAAAGAGTTTTCGGGCCAGATCTGGCTTGAGATCATGCTTGTCAAAGGTGTCAATGATTCTGAAGACCATGTTAAATGTCTAAGACAGGCTGTAGAGAAGATACAACCAGAGAGGGTTCAATTGAATACAGTTGTCAGGCCTCCTGCTCAGGACTTTGCTGTTCCTTTGAGTCAGGACGAATTGGAAAATATTTGTTATATTATCGGCAGTCGATGCGAAATTGTGACTGACTTCAAAAAGATCCATTTGGAGGCCGTAGATATTCATCTGGAGGAAGTCATTTTAGAGATGACAAGAAGGAGGCCTGTAACCTCATTTGATATTGCCAATTCCATGGGAAGGCATATTGATGAAGTCATGAAAAGTATACACCGGTTACTGGATGAGCAGAAGATCAGAGAATCAAGACATGAAAATAAAGTGTATTACGAGGCTGTGTAATTATGAATGAAAAAGGCCTTTTCTTTTTTCTCTGAATATGCTAACAATATTTCTTAGGGATTGAACAACATTTCTCTCTAAGATTTTTATTAACTAAAGAGGTTTATCTTCTTCCTGAACAGCCAAAAAACAGCGTGGATAGAGGGGACGTCTATATCTTTTCAAATACAGGGTGAAGTACTATTGCTGAATAATATCCTCCCCTGTTTTTATTCCGCACAAAGGAGCTGAAATGTTTGACACTACGTACTTTCCTAAAGCAAAAAAAATCTGGCACATGGGGGAATTTTTAGATTGGTCGGATTCCATGGTCCATTCTCAGAGTCATGTCCTCCATTATGGAAATTCCGTTTTTGAAGGCATACGGGCTTATAAGACTTCTGATGGAACGGCTGTCTTCCGGCTTCAGGATCATATAGACCGGTTTTTTGTCTCTGCAGAGGTATTGGGTATGGAAGTGCCCTTCAGCAATGAGGAGATAATCCAAATTGTTATAGAGGTCATGAAGGAGAATGAACTGGAGTCTGCTTATATCCGTCCTCTCTTGTTTTATTCCTATGGAAATCTTGGATTGCTTCCCAAGGCTTCTCCTGTTGAATTGGTTGTTAGCGCCTGGGAATGGGGGGCCTATCTTGGGGAAAAAGCGGAAACAGGCGTCAATGTATGTATCTTGCCCTGGAAAAGGATCCATCACAGCCAGTTTAATATGAAAGCAAAACTCGGAGGACTATATACTCTCTCAACGATCGCCGGAATATACGCGCGCAACAAAGGGTATGATGAAGCGCTGTACCTCAATATAGAAGGAAGAGTTTCCGAGGGGCCGGGGGAAAATCTGTTTATCGTTAAAAACGGTGTTTTGATAACAAACGATGTTACTGAATCCGTTTTAAAGGGCATCACCCGGGAAAGTATTCTGAAAATTGCTGAGGATCATGGGATTCCCACATCTATCAGCCCCATCACAAAGCAGGATCTATTCCAGGCAGATGAGGTTTTTTTCTGCGGGACAGCCGTAGAGATCACGTCTGTTGTTAAAGTCGCGGATGATTCCGTTCCTGAAGAAGAGATGAAGGAATACACGATCGGTTCAGGGATAAAGGGACCGGTCACAGAAAGGCTTACCAAGATCTATCACGAGATTGTGTGCGGAAAAGTGCCGCAGTATGCATCCTGGTTAACAGATGTGAAATGAAAAATTGCTTGGGATGTTATTTAACTTTAAACCTATAGGAATCGTTCATTCTCCTTTTAAGAAAAAAGAGGATATTTCCAGAAAGAGGAGTACAGATCCTCAAGGGTTCTCCGGTGTCCAGGGAGAAATCGAGATCTTTCCTGACTTTATTCCGGGCCTTTCTGATATAAGCGGATTTTCCCACCTGATTGTGATTTTTGTTTTCCATCGATCTCATGGAAAAAAACTATTTGCCCATCCTCCATCGGGAAATAAAGAAAGAGGCGTTTTTGCTACACGAAGTCCTAATCGCCCCAATCCACTCGGGATGACCATAGTCCGTCTGCATCAAGTGATTTCGGGCATACTGAAAGTCTCAGGAATCGATATGATAGAAGGAACTCCGGTACTGGATATCAAGCCTTATACAACCAGGGACATAAAAACGGACATCCGGATCGGCTGGTTGGAAGAATGAAAATTGTATTTTTTGGGGACAGCATTACCGAGGGATTCCCGGGAACGGCCTATATTGAACTCCTGCGGGAAAAACTTTCCGGACATGAGTTGTTGAATTTCGGCAAAGGCGGCGATACTGTTCTAAGCCTTTTTAAAAGGATCCAGAATTTGGATCTGCCTGAAAATCTGGACATTTCATTCGTGTGGGTGGGCGTGAATGATGTCATTGTCAAGACTTCGTGGATTTATCCCTGGCTGAGAAAGATGCGGCGGCAGCCATGGTCCAGGAGTATAGAGGAATTCCGGTTGCACTATAGAGACCTATTGGATTTTTTGTCAGTAAGAACCAGGCATCTGCTGACAGTGTCTCCCATTTTTATTGGTGAGGACGTGGATAATGAATGGAATCGATGCCTTGAAGATTTATCCCGAATCATCAGAAAACAAACAGATGTTTGCTCCAATGCCGATTTTATTGACCTGAGAGGGGTCCTGTTTCCGCTTTTAACCGGCAAAGATGTTTGTTCTTTTGTTCCTACAACTGCAACCCAGGCGGTCCGGAATGTTTTATTTGGGAATCTTCAGGGCAAAAAAGGTGGGAGGAAAAATGGACAGGAACTGTTTTACACCATAGACGGTATTCACCTCAATAATGAAGGGGCCCGGATCGTTGCGGATGTTTTTTTTGAGGTTGTTCAGAGGAAGATCACAGACAGTTAAATAATCGTCTTTCCTTTTCTTTCCAAAATTCTTGCGTTTTCGTCCGTTTATAGCGGTAAAATCTTGTAATTTCAGGCCTGAAACAGGTTTTTTAAAATAATTTAAAATATTTGTTGAAATTGGTTCTTTTTTTGTGATATAATAATCATATAGTTAGCTAAGGGGAAAGCGTAAAGCCAAAAAAAGTATTTTTCTGTCTGTAACTCTAATTATTTCAATCACTTATTTTAAGTATGAATGGTCAGTGCCTGGATTTATATCCTCTAATAAATTTTAAGATATTTTATTTTAAGACCTGGTTTTATCGTTTTTCTTCTTTTTCCGTGATTTTGTAAAAAAAAGGCAACTTTTTTATTAGTATTAACGTATATTAGTATGGAATGACAAAAACAAGGACAAGAAATCAGAAAAATGATAAAAAATCCTTTCTTTTTTGTCCTCCTTTTAATAAAGGATATTTACATAAATCCCCTTAATTTTATCCATCCCCTTTAAGGCTGCTTTTCTCGCAAGAGAGGGCAGCCTTCTCTATTTATAGTACAAGCTTATTCTGTCTAGTCTAGATCTAATCCAGTTGTCGTCTGAAGCAACTTTCCATCCTTGACGCTTCTTGTGCTGAGAAGTTTTTCCGCTATGGCTTTGATATCCCGGCTTTTCCCTTTAAGAATGATGACTTCTAGGCAGTTGTGATGATCCAGGTGAATATGTGTCGATGAAACAATGGTATCAATATATTGATGCTGAATATTATTTAGAGTTTCGGTGAGCTCTCTTATATCATGACTGTAGACAAGTCCGAGGATTCCTATGGTTTCTTTTTCCGGATCCTTCCATTCTTCATGGACCAGGCGTTCCCTGATCAGAGTTCTAAAAGCCTCTGAGCGGCTTTTATACCCAGCAGATTTAATGAGATGGTCAAATTTCTTTAAAAGATCTGCCTCTAAGGAAACTCCGAATCGAACAACTTTACCCATCTTATTATCCTTTTCATTTATTCTACAATATTCTTGC
>CBDVEQ010000208.1:0-4538 GCA_965373045.1 uncultured bacterium
TATATATTCCGGAAGGTTGGAATGAGGCCTGTCGCTGCTCCTGCTGATTTCAGGGCCCAACAAAGACGCGGGTATGGTTTTTTTGATTTTCTCCCCCATCCTGCAAATCTACATTCTTCTGTTTTTGCCTCAAAAGAATACATGGGGCTTCTTTATTATCGGATATTTAGGTAATGAAAGGAAAAATCAGGGATCGATTATGAACATTTTAGGTATCTCAGCATTTTACCATGACAGCGCCGCCTGTCTGGTTCAAGATGGGAAGATCGTCTCAGCCGTTCAGGAAGAACGATTCAGCCGGAAAAAACACGATTATGCCTTTCCAAAAAATGCTATCCAATACTGTCTTGAAAACAGCGGATTGACTGGAAAAGACCTGGATTATATCGCTTTTTATGATAAACCATTCATCAAATTCGAGCGTATTATCGAGACCTATCTCACATATGCGCCGCAGGGAATTTTTTCCTTTATCAAAGCAATGCCTTTGTGGATCAAACAGAAACTCTGGATAAAATTCCTGAGACGATCGCGGATCTGATCAATACCCAAAATGTTATCGGGTGGTTTCAGGGCATGATAGAAAAGATGTTTGATTATTTCGATCTCGAGACTGAAACTCCTTACATGTGAAAAGAAAAGAGATAAGAGTTTATTGACTTCAATGAGCTCAAAGAACTTGATTCCAACAATATTTCAATTATAATCGAAATCGATATGATTTTTTGACCTTAGATTATTTCTGTGATATAAATTTTTTGCGATGAGCAAAGGAAAACATTATTATTCCTGGTTCTTATTTCTCTTTTTCCTGATTTTATTCATAAATTTATCTCTTATTTCCGCTCAGGATGAAGAGATCCTTCCTGTCATTGAACATACACCAATAACAACCTTTAACAGTGGAGATATAATAGAACTAAGGGCAACAGCCGCAGGTGATATAGAATTTATGAGGCTCTACTTTCGTTATGGAATGGAAGAATTTCAAGTCAGGGATATGATTAAAGCTGACGATGGCTCTTACTTTTTTGAATTCGATACTTCTATCTTACATGTTCTCGAATTCGAGTATTATCTAGAGGCCAAAGCTGGAGAAGAGATAGTCTTTTTTCCGCCGGAGGCACCCGAAGGCACTGTCTCTGTTTATGGACAAAGTGAGGAGCCTATGCCTGAAATTCCGGAAGAGTTCCCTCCGCCAGAGGAAGAAGAGAAAAAATTCAGGCTTCCCCTAAGCATCAACGGAAGCATCGAGACTAAACTCGTTGAAAAAGAGTCTATTCCGGATGAGAATAAAACAACTGCTAATGGAAATCTCAGAATCTTTCACAACTACTCCAAAGGTGATTTTATATTTGATTTCGATTCTAACTTCAGCTACATAAACACGGCTCTTGAAGGTGAAAAAAAATTTGATTTGTCCAACATGATGCTTTCCCTCTCCAAAGCCGGTCACACCTTAAGAGCGGGCGACATCAATATAAACGAGTCAGAGTATTCGGTATCCGGACTCGGACGACGCGGATTCGAGTATCTCTTTGATGATCAAAATGTCTATGTCCATCTTTTTGATGTAAGCTCACAACAACCAAAAGGATTTCAAGGTTTCGGTATTCCTAAATCAAACATCAGTATTCTGGGAGGCGCAATCGGCTTCAATTTTCTAAACAATGCTTTATCTTTTAAAACCATTTTCCTTACGGGTGAGGATGACCCCGCTGAAGGTGCGAGCATAGGATTTTCCGAAGACCTGGAAAGCCGAAAAGGAAAGGTTTTTGCTTTTGTCCATGAGGGAAGATTTTTTAATGACAAGATTACCATTAACGCAGAATATGCCCGGGCTAGTTATGATGGCGATCTTGAAGACGATGTGGATGCTGTATCTGATTACGCCTATCAATTTGGAGGTAAAGCTTCATACGGCGAATTCGGAGTTATTAATGTGGGAGCAAGGTACAATTATATCGGCAAAGATTTCAACTCGATTGGCTATCAATTCATCACAAATAACCTTAAAGGATACGAAACAAACCTTGGATTCACCTATAAAAATTTCAATATCAGCGGGTCTTATATGGCCAATCAAGATAATGTTGGGAATGATCCCTCTGAACTCACCACCAAGGACATAAACTTGAGCGGGAATATCTCGCTTAGTATTTCAGACAAGGCGTCTTTGAGTGTTGGTTACAGAAGAGATAAACAAAACACCTTTGAAGACAAAGTCGAGACTTTTTTACAGGACAGCTTGACCAATGAAATCATGGGCAATCTGAGTGTTTATTTTAGCCCGGAGGTGAGTCTGGATGTCTCGGTGACGAATTCTGGTTTTTCGAGTGAAAACGAACCGGAGAATGACATATCGACGTTTACACTCAATCTGGGAGGATCCATCCGCGGTGGAGAAATCCTTTCCTTCAGCCCGAGTTACAGCTATTCCAAAATGCTCAATAAATTCACTGAAGAAGAAACCTTGACGCATAATGCTTTCCTCACAACAGAGATATATTTCTACCCAGGAGTCTGCTCACTCAATTTTTCTGGCTCTTACAACAGAACTGAAATTTCGCTCGGTGATATCACACAAGCTTTTGACATTGGAGGAGGACTCAATCTCTATTTGGACAAGTTGATAATAATAGGAAGCATTGTTTTGACATTGAGGGGCAGCTATCAATACAGCAAGATGGGAGAAGTTTCTGAATCCGATTACCTGGCATTGTTTCTATGCAACTTTTCCTTTTGAAAAAAAATATGTATTCAAAAAATAAATTCCTGCTTGCAAGAGGAGAAATTGAAAAAAATTAAAATATCTGTCTTTATTCTAGGAGCCATTCTGATTTTTTTTCAAAATCTTATGGCGACGATAAATTATTCACCATCCCAACCAAATGTGGATCAGAATGTGACTTTTACCGTAACAAATCCTAACGGTATTGCAGGAAATAAGGTTCAGTGGAACTTCGGTGATGGCACACCATTGCAGTGGGGTCCCACGGTTATGAATAAAGTTTTCACAGCCAAAGGAACTTTCACGGTTAGAGCCACATACCGGACAAACAAACAACAACAGATCACAGACCAGAGAACAATCACGGTTGTGGAAAGAAGGAAAATATCTTTCAATCCGTTTCGCCCCTATATTGGAAAGCCTGTGACCTTTACTGCCCAAAATTTCCTTGCGGCAACAATCAGATGGGATTTTGGAGATCAGACCGTAATAAACAATGGTTCAACGGTTGAAACTCATGTCTATACCAAGCCCGGGACTTACATAGTGAGGGCCTGGGATTGGAGTGGGAATACAGTAAACCCAATTTCGACTACAGTCACCGTGTTCAGCGAAATAAGAGGACCGCGCGCACCTTTTAGTATTTCCTTCATCCAAATTAGGTTTGAAGATGGAAAATCATATAAAGTTATTCCTAAAGATTTTGCGCCATTGATATCTTATGCGGATATCAAATATGAAGGAACAGGCATCCTAAGAGCACAATGGATTATGGATGGGAAACCCTTTAGATTCATAACGCAATCTTTACCTTTTGCAAGGGATACAATCATTAATTCGGGGAAAATCCCTGGATTGCCTACGCAGATACCTGGAATCCATGAAGTGACTCTAAGAATCATCGAGCCTCAAGTGGAATATGCGATTCCTGTCATCAGATATTTTGTTCCCTTAAAAGTTGTAGAGAGGGAAAAAGCTGTCATTAGGTTATTAAAAGTAACTAGTTTGGACGGAATCGAAATCCCTGTAACAGTTGATACCATAGGCATTCCTGCAGAAGGCTATTTTCTGGTTAAGGGCAGTATAAAAAGCATAAACGAATCCCTCATTCCTTTTGCTGTATTAAGAATTTATCTGGACAGCGAACTCGTCGATCAGCAGTTGATCAGAAATTTGAAGCCAAGACAGGAAATTGAATTTGAAACTTCGATTCACAACGCTTCTTCTCTTGCCAGGAGGATTTACATAACGCTCTACGACATTTCGCGAAAACCACCTGTGCTGCTATATTTAAAAAGATTGAATCTAGTCTTTGAATTTTAAATGTTACGGGATGATCTCATATTGACAAATAATATGTCTGAACATATATTAGCCACAGCAAAGTAGGTAAAGAAAGGGGAAAATAGATTAGTATTTCGAATCCTGGAAGGGTAACGGCCTGTCTGGATTCCTGTTTGCACAGGAATCCAGAAGTCGTTGAACCCTATATCAAACTAGATTTTATTTTTTCAAGGAAAAGGCGGATTTCATCCAGGAATTTTAATAGATCTTCCAAGTTGTTCTGGAGAATATTATAAAGTTCTTCCGGGCTTATTTCTTTATAAAAGTGGACCATCCTGTTTCGGTAGCCGGCCATTTTTATGAGCACTTCACAAAAATCTTTTGAAATAACTTTTTTTTCGCCCAGAGTTTGGGCCACTTCTTTGTATTCCAGGCTTTTGAAGGCAAAACTTTTTGATAAAATGTGACGACCGATATCAAATATAGCTTCAATGCAGCGGCGCAGAAAACTTTCGGCCGCAGC
>CBDVEQ010000209.1:0-4521 GCA_965373045.1 uncultured bacterium
AAGAAACTCCATGAACTCAAAGAACTGGATTCCCGTTTGCACGGGAATGACGGAATACGACAAAGCCACTGCGGTAAGATCGGCCCGCCCGTAGGGTAAAAAAGGGCCGATGATAAAAATAGGATTCGAAGGGTCGAGGGTTCTAGTGTTTTTCTTTCTAACAATTTATTAATTGATTGGCATAGTGTTTTTATTGTGTCCTGTTGAATTTAGTGCCTGGACTATTTACGAGTCGAGGTTGATGCATCTGCAAGAGGCTGTTCGTGAAGCTGTATTTAAATACTGCGAACGGACGGCAACGCAGCAGATGGGATAAGATCGGCTTGTAAATTGTTCAGGCCACCCTGGATTCAGCGGAGTGTCCCCTCATAACATGCAGTAAGCTGGCGTTTCAGGACATCCTCAGGAGTATAAGAGGGCAACAGAATAGGGGAGATGCTGTCGGTCTTGATCCTGGCAGCTCTGATCTGATTTTCATAATCATCAATGTGCTGAAGAGTCAATTTGCCCAGTTTTACAGATTTGGCATAATGAGCAGCAGCCCTTCCTGCTCGTCGGCCGAAAACATTGTAATCAAGAACAGAGTTGCCCATCAAGCGGTTGCGTCCATGAACTCCGCCCGAAGCCTCTCCTGCGACATACAATCCCGGAATATTTGTTTCAGTTTTTTTATTGATCTCGATCCCGCCGTTCTGGTAGTGCAGGGAAGGATAGACCAGCATGGGCTCTTTGATGATATCGATCCCGTACCTGATGAACTGGTGGTGCATGGCCGGGAATTGCTTGTTGACATATCCTTCTCCCTGAATCATTTCAATCAAGGGAGAATCAAGCCAAACACCACACCGGCCGCTGGGGGTTATAATCCCCTTTTTGTACTCAAGACATTCCCGCATAAGGGCGGAGGCCTCTACATCCCTCGGTTCACGGGGGAAGACAAAAAGTTCGCCGTCAATATTCAAAGGCTGTCCACCTGCGCCCCGAATCTTTTCCGTGATCAAATAACCAGCTATCTGCTCGGGGAAAGCCGCGCCGGTGGGGTGATATTGTACAGAGTCCATGTAAAGAAGTTTCGCTCCTGCCCGATAAGCCATGATCAGGCCATCCCCTGTGGCACCGTAATGATTGGTTGTGTCAAATCCGCGGATATGGAGGCGTCCGTATCCTCCGGTCGCAATAATGGTGGCTTTGGCTTTGACTTTAAAATATTCCTCTGTTTCCATATTGTACAGAATTCCGCCGGCGCATTGTCCCTTTTCGTCCATAATGAGTTCGATAGTCGGCATGAATTCCAGAATCGCGACTTTTTCCGGATTATTATTTACTTCGTCCATCAAGGTCCGCATGATTATAGCGCCAGTATAATCTCTGGCTGAATGCATTCTTTTTCTGGATGTTCCGCCTCCGTGGAGAAGGTACATGGAACCATCCTCCAGCTTGTCCCAGACCACCCCAAGATCTTCCAGCCATTTGACGATCCCCGGTCCGTCCTCTGTAAGGGTGCGTACGAGCTCAGGCTTGTTATCGAAGTGACCACCGCCTATAGCATCCAGATAATGCCGGGGAGGAGAGTCTGTTTCTGAAACAGCGGCCTGCATCCCTCCCTGGGACATCATGGAGTTGGCGTCTCCTAGCCTGAGTTTGGTGGATATGATGGACTTAACCCCATTATTCATGGCGTCGATCGCAGCTGCACACCCGGCTCCTCCGCCTCCGATGATAAGGATGTCTGTCTCATAATCAGAATTGGAAAGGTCAAACAAACTCGCTTTGATCCGGGAATGCGCTTCCAGCAAATCTGAAATTTCTGTGGTGAGAATTTCGCCTTTGTTGGGCCCTATACGTACTTTTTTTTTGGAATCGGGCTTGTAATCCGGATGAAAACGGTTGAGAACGTCCTCTCTTTGATCGGCTGTCATGGGGGGGAAGACCGGTTTGCCGGATTTGGTCATCTCGTATCTTTTGTTCCGGGTTTGAGCTACTTTTTCCAGGGAAGATGTCATATATTCTGGATACATTTTTATCTCCTTATAATTGCGATATAATCACACTGCCGATAATGATCATTCCGAATCCCGAGCATAATATTCCTTTTTAAGCTGATCTTTTTTCATCTCCATCAGCTCATCGAATTCCTTGTCAAATTTGTGTTTTTTAACCTCGTTGATCCTTTTTTTCAACTGCTTGGTTTCCTTGGAAAGATATTTTCCATAGAGCCTTCTTCCCAACAGGCCCACATTCATTTGTGTGATCTCGGCAGGGCACCGGATAGCGCAAAGCCCGCAGCTCACACAGTCGAAGGAAAGGTCCATGAGCATTTCAATGTCGCCGCGTTTGGCGGCCTGGATATAATCCATAACCTCCAGGTCCTGGGGACAGGCTTTGGTGCAGGTATTGCAGGCGACACACCGGAAAACCTCCGGATAAAGGACCTGGATGGTTTCAACATTTGGTTTCAGTTTGTTAAGATCATAAACAGCTTTTTGGGGGGGGAGCGCAGGGAGCTGAGCCAGCCACATACCTTCTTCTACCAGCGTGGCACAGGCCAGGCCGGTGTAGATCTTATAGTCACCGGGAAGGCGGTAGACCGTAGCGCATGCTCCGCAGAACCCTTCCCGGCAGCCCGCGCCTCTTTTGATCTGGTACCCTGCGTATTCTATGGCTCCCATGATAGTGGCTTCTGCAGGGACTTTATGGGCTTGGCCCATGATATAGACGGTTTTTGTCTCATTATTTTTTTCTTTTGCTTTTTGAGCGGGTTTACTTTTGACTTCGATGTTAGTTGCCATCTTTTTTCTCCTTTTAATATTCCTGAGGGAGCTTTTTCAATTCGGCCCAGGAATAAACAGGGCCGTCCTTGCACACATAGTGCAGGCCGATATTGCATCTGCCGCATTGGCCGATGCCGCATTTCATCTTGTTTTCAACCGTCGTGTAGATATGGTCATCCTTAAAACCGAGATCCTGAAGATTTTTAATGACGAATTTGATCATGATAGGAGGACCGCATGTGATCGCGACAGCGTTCTCAGGAGAGGGCTTTTTATCTAGGAGGTTATTGGGAACAAAACCAACGTATTCCTCCCAGCCATCTTCTTCATTGTCCACGGATAAATGAACGGCCATTTCCTGTTTAATCTCTCTCAGCTCTCCTTTGAATACGAGGTCTTTGGATGTCCGCGAGCCGTAAATCAGAGTAAGATTGCCGTAATCGGATTTTTTCCCAAGGGCGGTCTGAAGGACGGACCAGATAGGGGCGAGACCTATTCCCCCTCCGATGAAAATGAGGTTTTTTCCAGTCCATTTATCTATCGGAAAGCCGTTGCCATAAGGCCCTCTGATCCCGATCATATCTCCTTCTATCATGTCGTGAAGGGCGGAGGTGACCCGGCCGGTTTTAAGCACACTGAACTGGAGATATTCGGTTTCAATAGGAGAGGAGGATATGGAGATCATGGATTCACCCTTGCCCAGAACGGAAAGCATGGCGCATTGTCCGCATATATGGGTAAAACCATCATCAACAGTGAATTGAGTTCTGAATGTCTTGACGGCGCGGGCGCCCTCGACTTCATCCTTGATGTTTATGATCCTGGCGACTTTGGGGATATAATGATTATTTTCCATAGTCCCTTACCTTTTCGAGAACTTCAATAATATCAATACCAACCGGGCATTTGGCTATGCAGCGCCCGCATCCTGTGCACTGATAGGCCTGGTAATTTGTTACAAAATAATTGAATTTGTGCATGATTCTCTGGCGTAACCTGGATGCCCGGTCAGGCCTTGGGTTGTGGCCTGAAGAATGCATGGTAAAATCTGGAAACTGGCAGTTGTCCCATGTGCGCACTCTTTTACCGGAGAGGGGAGAAGAGGAATCCAACTCATCACTGATATCAAAACAGTGGCAGGTCGGGCAGAGGTAGGTGCAGATGCCGCATTGAATGCAGCTTAAAGACTCTTCCTCCCACAGGGGAGAATCGAACATGTCTTTCAATTTCGGAGGAACTGTTTCCAGGTTCTTGATATGCCGCTTGAGTTTTTTTTCTGAATCGGAATGAGCTTTTTCTTTGTCCTTTTTACTATTTTCTTTGGGGGTGGAGAAAATATCGCCGGCCAGGTTGATCAGCGCGTCCCCTTTTTTCGAAAAAGATTCCACATAATAAAAGTCTTCCAATTCCGTCATTAGAATATCAAAGCCTGCTGTGGAATGGGGGGAACCCCCGACCGAAAGGCAGAAACAATGAGGGGAAGGAGGTGTGTCGCATGCCAGCCCGACAAGTATTGTCTGGTTTCGTCTTTTCCAGTAGTAGAGGTCTTTGAAATCACCGTTAAATACCTTATCCTGGTGCGTCACTCCTACGGCATCACAAGGCCTGACGCCAAAGATCACTGTGGCAGAAGGTTCGGATGCGGGCTCCTTCATTACCGGGGTGTTTCCTTCGGCATTGTGAAATTCAAAAAAGACGTCCCTCTGGGGGAAAATGATCATTTTGGGAGATTGGATGGTGTTGAGGTGGT
>CBDVEQ010000210.1:0-4509 GCA_965373045.1 uncultured bacterium
AATTTGTAACCGGTTTCAAGGTCATCATAAATCCAAAAGACGTTTTATATCCCATATAGGGATCATCGGAATAATAGATCCCTTCCCCGAAAGAAAAATTAAACATTCCGCTTAGCCAGGCAAAAGGAGCTGAGCTCAGGCTGGCCCGGAAGCCTTTTCTGTGGAAGTCGATCCCATTATACCGTTCCATCTCCGTTGTAAAGCCGCACCAGAGAAATGACCCACGCCATCCGGAAAGAAACCCTCCAATCCGGAATTCGTTATCCGTTAAAATATTATTAAAATCCCATGCCCGCCTGTATTCGATGGAAGGGCGGATATCCACGATCCATTCATTTTGAGGCAGAAATGCATAACTGAGACGCGTCCGGAACTGTTTGATGTTTTTTCTACTGAAAAAACCGGTCGAGGCCTCAAAGTCTTCAGGAAGATACAGGTATTCCGCAGAAAACTGCAGGTGGCGCGTATTTCGGCTGAGATTGAATGTCATGGCCGGAACAAATCCGGTTCGTTCTGTGCCCACTTTACTCTGAGACCCTAAGACCTGGAATGTGAAACGGTAATAATCCTTGAATTTAAAATGACCGTCTACTCCAAAAACCCTGTTAAAATTTCGAGTGATGTCTCCCAGAGAATGTCCCATTTCTTTATCCGTCACAATAAATCCAATATGTGATTCCTCGAAAAGGTCCTGTTTCACTCGTAAAATATTGACCAACCCTCTGTCCATAGGCGAATCACCGGAGTAGGCGGATGAAAAGGGAATGTCTATCTCAACCGGATTTGCATCATAGGTGCTCAAAAATCCTACAGTCGTCCGGCCAAACTTTCCTGTGAGTTTAATACCCATATCAGGGTTGACGATCGTCCGCGTATAAACAAGTTCCAACGGGGTATCAAAAAAATCTTTTCCCTCCAGAAAAAAGGGCCGTTTTTCCGGGTAATAAAGAGCAAATCGCTGGTTAACATCGATCTGGGGTATATCCGCTTCCACCTGACTGAAATCCGGATTCAAAGTCAGGTCCGCAGTAAGATCAGAAGTCAGCCCATATTTCAGGTTTAAACCAGCCTCAGGTACAAACGACTCGCCCGTTGTTTTTAATCCGGTTGCCACAGGCATGATCTCCAGGTTCTTCCCTGTATCCAGCTTTCCATCAATTCTGATCTCACCAGCCTGAATGAGAAATCCATTGATACTTCTGGATCTGGGATGCCAGTAAATCTCCTCATTTTTACGCTGGATCTGCCGCATGATCTGCAGGCCCCAGATCTGGTGTCCCGAATTGGGAAACCTCAGGCTTTTAAACGGGATAGAAATTTCGACCGTGTAACCTTCTTTATCAATACGAGCATTAGCCAGAAAATATGTATCCCAATTTTTGTCGATCTTGTTAAAGCCCATCCCCCTTCTGCGCCGCATAGTTTCAGTATAGACACCGTCTGATTGTACACCGCACGGATTGACTTCAAAAACAAACGCACGCTTTTTATCGTTAAACGTGTCCAGATAAACAGTTATACCGTCGTCCCCGAAAACTTTATCTCTTTGGGTCAGGGAGCTTCGAATTGCCTTGGGATCAGAGTCATAACAACGGATCGCAATGTACAGGTTTTTCCTGTCATATCCAATGTAGGCAATGGTTTTCTCTGAAGGCTCCGTCCCTTCCCGGGGTTCGTACTGGGTAAATGATTCCAGGACCGCTGCTTTTTCCCAGAGCGCTTTTTCCAGTTTTCCATCGATCTTTGGAGATTTTAATAACTCGGGTACTACTACATGATAGGCACCGTCCTTATTCGAAGCGGCAAATGCCATACAGGGGATACTAATAATGATAAAAAAAAAGAAAATAGGAAGAGTCAGCCGCATCATCAGGTTATTTAATTTCCGATCAGATCCGACACTTTAATATTTTTTGACTTAAGAGTTGCTCCTATAGCCCTGTTCAAGCCGGCCAATGACAGATTGTAATCAACAATTGATCTCAGCTCCATGACCTGGGCATTTCGGAGTTCCCTCTGGTTAAGCAGTACAAAATAATTTGTTGTCAGCCCAACTTTGAGCTTTTCTTCCTCTGCTTCTAGTTTTCTTTCTGCCAATTCCCGGGCAACTTTATAAGCCTGGACACGCATATAGTCGGTCTGCACAGATCGAACTGATGTTTTTATCTCCACAAACATCTGTTGTTCCTGATTTTTAAGCCTCAGCCTGGTCTGCTCTAGATTAACTCTGGCCTGGGTATAATCAGCCCTGGAAAAAACACTGCTCAGCGGAATGGCAAGGGTCAGCCCTATATTCAAATTGTTATATTTTAACCCGAACGCATCTTTAAACGCATTGCTGCCGCTGCCGGGCATAGTTCCAATGATAACACCTGACAAGGGATTGTTATTGAGATAGAGGATCTGATCCCCGGAAACTCCGGGACTCCAATAAGAAGCATTCAGGCTCAAGTCCGGAAGAAGCTGATTCTTGGCAAAATCCAGATTCAATTCTCTATTTTGAAGATCAAGACGGGTCGCTTCAAGGTCAGCTCTATTTGCAAGAGCCTCCAGGAGAGCTTCGTCAAATGTGATCTCCTTTTTTTTATACGTCGGCTTGTCCTTTGGAATAAGCCTTGCAAAAGCCAGTTCTTCTCCTTGCTCCTGAATATTGATCAAGGCCTTAAGCTGGTCTTCGCTATTTTTAACCTGGGCCTCTGACTGGAGAATATCCGCCTGCCTGGTTGCCACTTCGGATTCAGCGCTGAGAATCTCGATTGGGGCCAGAGTTCCCACTTCTACAGCCCTTTTGTTCTTAGCTAAAAGGTCCTTTGCAAGTTGGAGAGACTGCCGGCGCACTTTGAGCATTTCGATATTATAAACATAATTCCAGTAAGCTTCCTCTACACTGTAGATTGTGTTGATCAGATCTGTTTCAAACTGCTTCCTTGAAATATCCAGATTGTTGTTGGCGATAATGATCTCCCGCTTTGCCATTTTAAATCCAAAGTTCCGAAGCAGCGGCTGTGAAAAATTGAACGTGAGTGTATTTCCATAACGGGGATTGATCGTCTGGAAACTCCGGTTGGTATCCGTCTTGTATCCATCCAGGGTTAATGTAAAATTTCCGCCTGTTGGTATCATCTGAGTCACTCTGGCGGAATAATTATCCGTGACCGTGTTTACCTGATTCGCTGCATCAAGCCACGAATAGGAAGCTTGCTCTGTATCTCTCTTGTTGTAGCTGAAAGTCAATTGGGGTAAGAATATCTCCTGTGCCCGGTTTAACGCGATATCCGACAGTTCCGGATCCAAAATATTGATAGCCAGACCAAGATTATTTTCCATGGCTCTCAAGATACAATCTTCAAGGGAAAGCGATAGAGTTATTACTTTTTCCTGTGCCTGGATACCGGCTGTCAGAATCACACATATCAAGAACAGCGTTCTGATCGATCGTTTGAACATTCTTTTCTCCTTAAAATCCACAATTTATATAATTTTACAAAAATATCTTTCTACTCATATCTCAATGCGTCGATAGGATCCAGTTTCGAAGCTTTCCTGGCAGGGTAAAACCCGAAAAATACACCCACCGAACCGGCAAAAAGAAACGCCAGCACAATGGAGCCGGCCGACACAAGCGTTTTCATAGGTGAAAAATGAGATATGAGCGCAGAGCCCCCCACTCCCAGCGCTATTCCCAAGAGCCCCCCCATGATGCTCAGAACTATCGCTTCGATCAAAAACTGCAGCAGAATATCCTTTTCCTTGGCTCCAATCGACATCCGGATCCCAATCTCTCTTATACGCTCTGTGACAGAAACCAGCATGATGTTCATGATCCCGATCCCACCAACCAATAGGGAGATCGATGCGATCCCTCCCAAAAGAATCGTCAGGATCTTGGTCGATTCTGCAGCGCTTTCAGCAATATCCGACATGTTCCGCACATTAAAATCATCCTCAGCACCCGGTGCAATTTTGTGTTGGATCCTCATGACCTCGTTGATCTGATCCATCGCCTCCTGCGTTCTTTCAGCGGTAACAGCGGACACATCAATGGATGAGATCCGGTCGGTCCTTCCGATAAGCCTTCTCTGAGCCGTGGTATAAGGAACCGCAATTACATCATCCTGATTAAACCAGCCTCCGGCCTCTCCCTTGGATTTTAAGATGCCGATCACCCTGAACGGGATTTTTTTGATCCGGATGATCTGCCCCACGGCATACCCGCCTTCAAAAAGATTCTTATTGACTTCAGCTCCTAGGACACAGACTTTTTGAGCAGTTTTCACCTGTGACTCAGTGAAATATTCTCCCTCGTCTAAAGTCCAGTTCCGGATAAGCGGATATTTGTCTCCTGTGCCGTAAATGGATGTATTCCAATTCTTATTCTTGTAGATGACCTGAGCTCTGGTATTGACACTCGGAGAAATATATTTCACCGCATCACAATTTTCAAGGATCGCCTTGGCATCCGCTTCCTTGAGATTTTGATAGGTGCCACCGCCCCCATGGCGGCCTCTG
>CBDVEQ010000211.1:0-4491 GCA_965373045.1 uncultured bacterium
CCGCTATTCCCACCAGAACGCAGGCAGCATAATCCGACTGGTTTGAAAGAAGAAATCTTTGCCATCGTGAGCTGGCCCGGTGGTTGAGGTCGTTCCCGGCTTTTTGTTTGTACAGCCAGAGGAAAAGAATGGCAAATGTTAAAAACAGGTTGAAAAAATCCGGGGATATCCAGAAAAAATACACGATAGCGATCGAAGCGAAAAGAAAAGTAAAAATGAATAGCAGAGATATTGACGATCTACTCCAGAGGGAGGCATAAGATGTTCCCATTAGAAGGAGCAGAAGCAGAAGACAGGAATGGAAGATCAGAAATCCATTTATCCCAAATATTTTATAGAAAGGGGCAGCAAAAAGCGGATAAGCGAAGGACTTGGCGTAAAAGATCTTCCCCAACCTGCCCTTTTTAAGAAAGATTCCCATGGGACCGGAATCAATATCCTGGTAATAGCGGATAAGGTCTTTTTTGGTGTATTCAAAATCCATGTCCTGAGACAGGCTTTGGGTCATGGAATAATAGGTCGCCTCATCGGCGAATAAGAAGTTCTGCTGGATCGCTGGCAGGTTGATAAACAGTGAAAGCCCGAAAAAAAAGAAAAAAATCAGGAACAGGATAAAAATCGTTGTTTTTTTTTCGCCCTGCATTATATAACCCGGTTAAAGCATTACCATAATAAATGATTGAATTCAATATCTAAAGGGAATGGTGGATCCCGAAAGAGTGACATATGTTGTGAAATAAACTATAATATGCGATAAACATAGCGATATTCGTTAATATGCTTGACAAATAGAGTGTATTATTTGTAATATTGCTTAAAATAAAAAATAGACGAAAAAGATGTCAGAAACAGAATTAAAAACATTTAAATATGAGAGCGAAAAAGAAGTGCTTTCCGCGGTGCTGAATCCTGAAAACAACATAGAGTTCATCCGGATCATGTTTCCTGATATTCTGGGACGCGGCATGAATTTTACCATTCCTTCCTATGAGCTGGAAAAAGCTTTCAAGGACGGGAAAGGTTTTGATGGTTCTTCGGTCGAAGGATTTGTCCGGATCGAGGAAAGTGATCTTATCATCAAGCCCGATGCCCGAACTTTCCGTCTTCTTCCCTGGGAATACAAAGGATTTAATAACGACATCCACTGGAGAGAAGCTGTAATATTTGGCGATATTTTAAAGCCGGACGGCAGTCCCTATGAGGGGGATTCGCGATATATCCTGAAACGTGTTTTGGAAAAAGGCAAAAAAGATCATGATGTGGATGACATTATGGTTGGTCCTGAACTGGAATTTTTTATATTTCCCAACAAACATGAAGCTGTTCCTTTAGACGATGGAGGATACTTCTTTGGAGGATTGCATGGGGGGATCCGGAAGGAGATACAGCTTCTCCTTAAAAAAATGGGAATCGATTCCGAGTATGACCATCATGAAGTGGCCAACGGACAGCATGAGATAGATCTCAGGTATCTCAGCGCCTTAAAGATGGCGGATGTGGGCATGCTTTTCCGCTATATGGTAAAAAAGGTAGCAGAGATGCACGGACTTTATGCCACGTTCATGCCTAAGCCTTTAAATGCCCAGAATGGAAGCGGGATGCATATTCATCAATCTTTGTGGCGGAAGGGAAAAAATCTGTTTTTTGAAAAGAATGATTCCTACCACCTTTCTGCGACAGCGAAGCACTACATCGCCGGATTGATGGCCCATTCCGGGGAACTTGCTCCTGTGCTCAATCAGTGGGTGAATTCCTTTAAGCGCCTGATCGAGGGATATGAGGCGCCGGTCTATATCGCCTGGGGGCAGAAAAACCGCTCTGCCTATGTCCGTGTCCCAGAATATCAGCCGGGCAAAGAGCATGCGACCAGGCTCGAGCTTAGATCTCCGGATCCTTCATGCAACCTGTATCTCGCATTTGCCACAATGTTTATGGCCGGCCTTAAGGGGGTCAAAGAGAAATATCCCCTGGCTGACCCTGTTGAGGAAAATATCTATAAAATGAGCAACTCAAAGCAGAAAAAGTTCAAGATCAAAACACTTCCCCGAACCCTGGAAAACGGGCTCAAAGCCATGGAAAAAAGCGATCTTATGAAGAGCACTCTCGGAGACCACGTTTTCCGCAACTTTATCGCCAACAAAAAACTTGAGATCCAGGAGTATTCTCAGAATGTATCGGGTGAATATGATAAGCAGGTTAGTGAGTATGAGGTGAAGCGGTATCTGCCCGTGCTGTAGCTTGAATCCTTATGATCCTTCCAACTCTTTTGGAGAGGATCCTATTTTTAAGGTTTTGATCCTGCCTGAAATGGCCAGAGTGATCTTGTATGTGCCCATAGGGTTCGAGACATAGATCGAAGCAAGATTAGACACCGTACCTGCCGGGTGGAAGATCGGACTGTTGTTGGCTGTAAGGTTTACGCCCTCCAGAAACCCGGTCTCGATCTGGCTCCACTTTCCCTGCGAAACGTCAAATTTTTCAAGGGCACAGAAATCTTTCCCAATGACCACACGGAATTTTGTTTCATCAAAAATAGCTCGGTACCGGGCTTGATTAAGCCGTGACCGGATCTCCCATGCTGCCCTTTCAAGATGGTGTTTTGGGGAATGTTTGAATAAGGAATTTGATCCGAGAGCAAAGATCATACCAAAGATGAAAAGAGAGATCAGGGCCTCGAATAGAGAAAATCCCCGGGAGTGCTGCTTAGACGGCGGGAAGTATTTTTTCAGAGATCTATGTTTCATTTTCTACCCATTGATTGATGCGGAAATTCACCGGATAAAGCACAGGTTTAGCTGTAAGCGGTGCGTCTGAAAGGAGATCGTCCTGATGAAGAAATCGTGCATCTGGGATAAGCTTGAAATAATTTCCATTGGATCTGAATTTTGATACATGAAGACTTCCTGTCAGATAAACTGTTTTTCCTGTTCCCAGGGTGGAGAGGCCCTCGCCTGATGCTGTAAGAGATGCCTGGATCTTCAGATCCGGAGGGGATTTTTCTGGGATAATGATCTTCCCGCTGTGAAGGTCGCTGTCCGTGATTCCGGTGCCGCTTACTAAGAGATTCAGCTGGGATCGTGCATATTTGAGATATGGGATCTTTTCTTTCCATGTCAGTTTTTGATGGAGAAGATGGGAGGTGATAGATATTTCGTCAGGCGAGACGACTGTCAGATGTATACCGTCAAGAAGGCAGGGAATCTCCTGTGTTGTTTTTTCAGGCCTGCCTGATGCGTTAACTACTCCTCCTCCCAGGGATCGAATTGAGCCGTTCACGATGATAGTACTGCGGGGGAGCCGTTTGAATTGATAGGTCTCTTGAGGGGTCTCAAAGACAGTCCGGGATTCTTCCGGAGTGAATTTCAGTAACCATTCCTGCTCTTCCTGTGTAAAGGCAATGACCTGTGCGTTGTCTTCGATGCAAAGAAGAAGTTCGTCCACATTTCCCTGTACAAAAACACCCCCAAGCCCGAGGTCATCCTGGATCAGATAAATCCCTTGCGGGACCGGAGAATCTTCCACTTCAAGCCCCAGGGCCTGCCTCAGTGTACGGTTGGTGAGGTCTTTTATTGAGAATAATTTGATGTTGAGAGCAGAATTAACCTGCGTAAGAATATCCCGCGGGAGGAGCTGGTCCTGTCTGTCTAAAATTCCTGGAAGCAGCAGGCCGGAGTCCGGTTGTACGATCTGTATCTCGCCATCCTCCGGTTCATATGTATTTCCGATAACGATCGGAATGGATGCTAGCGGGATGCAGCCGGACAGTACATCCAGGGACGAGAAGAGGGACATGTGTTTTTTATTCGGTGTGTTCCTGATCCCCCCTTCCGAAAAGAACTTGAAGTTATAGTTTGCCCGGAAATAGCTTTTCTGCGGTTTGAATTTTTCCAGTAAGTATGTGGTCTGGCATGTCCATGAAAGCCGGTCCCAGGTATCTGAAATGGCAAAGGGGAAATCCGGTCCAAACCATTTTTCCAGGATCAGGTTCCCGCCGGAATGAGCGCTTTCACGCAGTTCTTCATATTCTTCATTGTCGAGAACGAAGAGAGAAGAGTTCTCCCCGAGAGCAATTGTGAATTGATGAAGTCCTTTTTTAATCCCGTTTTCAGCAGCATAATCAAGAATGATCTGGTTTTTTTTGTATCCGCTGATCTTGACATAGATCTGGGTCACAAAAAGCATGCTCAAACCAAGGGTTGAAAAGATTAAAAAAATGAATGCGGACAAAATAGTGAAAATCCCTTTGTGCGTTTTAGGAGGTATTTTACTCGTTCGCAGAGATCGCCGGGTTTTTCGTGTAGATCCGAAGATCATAGGTTTGCTCCTTATTGGAATTGAGGCAAAGATGGATGTCTATAAGGTTATTTTGGGTGTTGTAAACAAAATTAAAGGTGAAGACGTCTTCGCATAAGGGTTGGGCCGGACTGGCGTTGACTTTTCGCCGGAGTATTTTTTTCTTTTGATCCATATAAAAAGCGATCTTTTTTACTC
>CBDVEQ010000212.1:0-4417 GCA_965373045.1 uncultured bacterium
CAAACCGGACATTATTACTTTGCTAAAACCGGACATTATCACGTTGCTGGTACAGAAGAGTTTGTTGGGTTCTTTGGGTTTTTTGGGCTAGATTCCCGCTTTCGCGGGAATGACGGAGGGAGTGGGGGTGGTGGCGGGGAGGATGGGAGTAACGAAAGTAATATTTTGCAGGATGACAGCCTGGTTCACAGGAACGAATCGGAGAGTGTTTTTTCCAACTTTCGGTTTCAGGCTCAAGGTCACACTGCCCTGAGTCAGATAGTCTTCCCAAATTACTTTGCCATTCAGAAAAAGGGTGATCAACGGGTTAAAATTGGAATTTCCGGGCAGGAAATCCAAAGTCAAATCGATTTCGTCTCCGGTCATATTAAGAATCCGGTCAAATGACCAGCCTTTCATTATGACAATATCTTCATCCAGAATCTCTCGTGGATTGACGGCCTTGTGTATTTTCTCCTGTATATCCTTTATGTTTTCTTTATCGTTCAGCCTCTGATAATTTTCCAGGATACTAGTCAAAGTCTTTACATCCCAGGGATCTATATTCAGGGCTTTTTTATAAAACTCAATGGACTCATATATGTAATCCTGTTTGTTATAAGAATCCCCGATCATCCAATAGATTTTTATACAATCGGTTTCCATGTCATTTTCCATGTCTTGTAGATACATTTTTAAAAATTCCCCGGTATCGATTATGTTTCTGTAACGGTGTTGAGTAAAATCAAGCGCCATTCTGCAAAAAAGTTTGTCCATATCCCAACCGTATGATTTTTTATCCTCTGTAATGATTTTCTTGCGTTTTAAATACGTTTCCAGATCCCATATTTTTACAGCATCGGACTCTAATTCAATATATCCACATGCAAATTCTTTGATTTTCTTGATATTTCCTTTTAAATTCACCAGACACTGGATCATCCCCAGAAAAATGGATTTTCTTAATTCATTAAATGCTGGTGTTTTTATCAGATTTTGTGCTGTCAGATTCTGATAGAACGAAATTTTATTTGTGAGATCGAATGCTGACTTTAAATGAGTCATGGCCTTTGGCAGCCGAAATGACTGCAAATCCTGGTGGCCGCGACTGTATTCTTTTCGAGCTTCCTCATAATCCATTAATTCTGCCTGAGAGAGTTTTTGCTGGCGCTCTTTCAGTGACAAAGATTTTTCTCCTAAAAATTCTGCATATCTACGATAGACTTTTTGGTTCCTGGGAAGCATTCGGTTGATCAATTCATAATCGCCGGCTATAGAAGCCCAAACCTGAAGAATGTTCTCCAGTTTATCCGAATCCTTGTAGTGTTCTTTATCCTTGAGCATTCGGATCGTGTATTCCTTTTTTTCCTCGGAAAGCTCTTCCCACCGGGCCAAGAGGAAGAGTCCCACTTCATAGGAAACCTTTCTATCAGAATAGGTCAAGAGGGAAGCTTTTCTGAATTCCTCAACATAATCAATGTCCAAATCCATGAAATAATTCATATGTGAAAGCGCCTGACCAAATAAAAAATGGGTCTGGTACTTCCCTGGATTTAATCTGATGCTGCGTATGAAGTGCCATAAGGATTCCTTAAAGCGCCTGTCACGTATTTCCGCATTTCCAAGCTGCTGTTCCGCTAAACGAAAATGGGCATATCCCAACTCTTGATAGACATCCTCATTGAAAGGCATTATCCGGTTTGCCTTCTCAAGTATATGGATCCTTTTTTCAAGATTTCCCACATCATTTTTTGCATGCGAATAGAGACGCCCGTTCCAATAAATAAGTCCATTGATGATCCCGGCCAGAATCAGGCCAAATATAATGAATCTTTTCTTGACGATTTTCATGGTCTTCTATAGTGAACAATGACATAATTCAATGAAAGGATAACTGTAAAGAGGAGCATATTTGCCGGGATATGGAGGTTAAAATCCGTAATGCTGTGCACTGCAATCACAATCAGTGAAACCATCCCTCCCAGCGCCAATCCTTTTAATTCTGGATTTCTCCTTCTTTTCCAGACGAAAAAAGTCCTCTTTATAAGAAAAAACAGTCCTCCAGCAAGCATCAGGAAACCAAAAATGCCGAGTTCTGAGAAATATTCAAGATAGTCATTGTGGGTATGGATCAGGATGGCATGGATCCATTCCTGTTCATAGGCGGGATATATAAAAGCAAAGGTCCCAATCCCGCTTCCAAAAAGGGGAAAATCCCCAATGATTTTAATGGTATTGTCCCAATACTGCAGCCGGCCATCTTGGACTACGTTTTCTTCGGAGAATCGATCAATGGTAGAACCCAGTCCAAAATAGATAAAAAAGATAGTAATACAAATAAAAGTGATCTGCAGAAACCTTTTAATAGTTGATTTAGCATGCCTGAGACTTCCGAAATAATACGCACTGAGTGCTGCAAAAAGAAAGAATGTCAGTATAACAAGAAAAAAACCAGAGCGCGACCTGGACAGGGAAACTCCTATCATCATTACAAAAACAGCGATCAGAAGGATCAGATTCGCGACAAATCCTTTTTCTGTGATATGAATGAACTTATCGCGAATGCTTTTCCCTGCAAAAGAAACCAGATCGATATTCGCGATTATCAAACCAAGAGCAAGGGGAATAATCATCTCCAAATATCCTGCAAGATGATTCTGATTGATAAAAGTTCCTGTCACTTTATCCAGGTTGAATATTTTTTCATAAAACAGGATCTGTGGCTTATCCCTATAAAGCTGGAAAATGCCGTAAAATGCCTCAAAAAAGCCCATCCCGATCAGGAGGATATAGATCCTCCGGATCTGCTTCCTTGTGGTCACAGTTTTGATGATCAGAAACCCGATGAGAAAATAGGACAGAAGTTCAAGCCCTTCGCGAAATGTCTGAAAGGGAGCAAGCGAAATACTGCAAAAATCGATCTCGCCGATCTTATAGGAAAACTGCTCACGCAGGTGGATAGAATTCGGACTGATTAATTTAACAATGATTTTGGGAAGCGGTACGATCTGAAACAGTAAAAAAATAAAAAAGCCGGTAAACAGGATCGCCGGTTTCCTGAGAGGCCGCGAAAAACCTGGGTTCAAAATGGGTTTATTTCGATAGAGGTAATAGCATATTGTCAGCACTACGGCAACCAGGGCTATCAATGTTGTGGACCAGGGAAATACGGATGCAGCCGGCAGAGGGGAAAATATAATCAGGCCTAAAATACCATATTCAATAAAGCGGGGGTACAAGTCGCTCTGACTTCCCCTCTTGGGGATTATGATTCTCCTGGGGATTAGGATTCGATAAGTCTTTTTTGTCATTGTAAGGCCAAAGAATAATAGAAAGGGTTCAAGGATTCGAGTGAAAGAATAAGAGGCCAAGGGCCAATGCAAAAGAGGCCCAAAGCCCAAAGCAGCTTAGCCCAAAGTCCTTTAATTTCTGTCATTCCCGTTTCCACGGGAATGACGGGATTTTGATCTTGAGAGATCTTCGTCCCTCCCGAAGATTTTTAGGCTCAGGAAGATAAGGAATATCCCTGTTTTCTAAAACAGCACTGGGATTCTCCTCCACTAAGGCACGAACGGCATCCTCACTGGTTTCTCCTTGAATCTCTCGAACAGCTGAGGAGATTTCAGGGGGAAGACTTCGTATATTATGGCAATCACTTGCCAAAAAATGTATGACATTCATTTGGAGAAATTTATGGACAGTCTCCCGAACTGTGGAACCATATACACCAAGAAGACTCCCGCTGTTCGCCTGACACAACGCTCCCTTCTGACATAACTCCAACAGCATCTCAGGGTTTCTCTGCAAAACAGAGTTTCTTTCTGGATGAGCAATGATCGGTATTATGCCTTCAGTCATTAGATTAAAAAAAACATTCTTGATTCCTGTAAAAATATGCTCAGCAGGAAATTCTACAAGCAAATAGGAACTCTGGTTAAGAACAAGATGGTCCCGGTATTTTTGAATTTTTTCGAGAAGATCATGAGAAAGATGGACTTCCGCACCCAGGTAGATTTCAAGATCAATCCCTCGTTTTTCTAACTCCCCGGTAAGCCGGTCTTTTGTTTCCTGAACAACAGACCAATCCAGAGTATTTTCGGTCCCACGATATAGATGAGGAGTCGCAATAACCTTTTTTATTCCATCTTTGGCTGCCATTTCAGCCATTTTAATGGACTCATGGATGTTATCGGCGCCATCGTCCAGACCAGGTAGGATGTGTGTGTGAATATCAATCATAGCTAACCGGTTGTCTCGCAGGCGTTAGTCGCCTTTCGCCTTTTCTCCTGTTTGCTTAACCTCATAATATTCATCCATAAAGCTCTGATAGCTAGGCGAATAATATTGAGTTTCATTGCTTTTTGCTTTAACCTCATTATAGATTATACCAATGATTTGAGTAGAGGCTTTGAGTACTTCCTCCACAGCTTTAGCCAAA
>CBDVEQ010000213.1:0-4376 GCA_965373045.1 uncultured bacterium
TCACACATCACCGTAATGGATGAAGCGGGCGAAGTTATAAGATCGGAAAAGGTGGCGAATCTTCGCTGTGAGGTAGAAAGATTTCTTACAGGCATAAAAGATGTCAAAGCCGTGATCGAGGCGGGCCGGTCGAGCTATACGATGGTAGATCTGCTGAATGATATGGAAGTAGAGGTGACGATTGCTCATCCGAAACAGGTCAAGGCGATAGCCAAAGCCAAGATAAAAACCGATAAGAGGGACTCTTGCAAACTGGCTCATTTGTTGTGGACGGATTATATTCCTGAGGTTTACAAGAGAAGTCGTGAGAACCGGACTTGTCAGAGAGTATTGCGGCAGCGTGCGTTTTATGTAAGGAACGCAACGCGGCTGAAGAACCGGATTCGTGCGCTTTTAGCACAGCAGGCAGAAGAGATACGCATGGAGATAGCAAGGCAGAAGAATATTTTTGGCACAAAAGGCCTAGCCGTGCTAAAGAGCTTGGATCTACCAGTCAGCGAGAAGAAGTTACTAAAAGCGATGCTGGCCACATTCGAACATATAGAGAAAAAGATTATAGAGACCAGCGCTTTAGTAGAAGCACTTTATGAGAGGTTGCCCGAAGCTCAGCTTATCCGGACAGTTCCGGGGTTTGGCAAGTTTTTATCTGTAATGGTTGCGGTTGAGATAGCAGATATTGGAAGATTCGAGAATGTGGGACACCTTCATTCCTATGCGGGAGTAATTCCCTCTACCCACAGCTCGGGAGACAGGCCCAAATATTTTCCTCTTCTGTTATTCCAAATTCAGTTATAAAATTGATTAGCTTGACACTCTTTATAAATTCGCCATCCTTATTAAATATCTGTATCTTCATTCCCTCTGAAATATAAATATTGTCTTCTGAATCCAGCCAAACATCATAAGGGCTCTCAAACTCACCAGGGCCCTGTCCTTTTCTTTTTTCATTCATTGATTCCGCTTCTTAAAAAGACTTCAGCAGCGATTAAGCATTTTAAGAGCCGGGATTTTCCTTGACCAGGGTTGATTCCTTGAGCCTTGTACAGAGAAGAAGGCTGAGAATCAGGAATCCGATCAGCACAACCAGAGGCAGGGTCATCGAACCCGTTGCCGGAGACTTGAAGCTGTCCATTCCCATAATGATAATGATTCCAGAGATTTGTCCCATGAGCAAAAGCATGCCGTTTGATGTCCCTTCCGGTGCGGGGTATGAAATTTCTGCCCCATACTGCATTCCGATCGGACCTGCGCTCAGCAAGAAAAAACCCATAATAAAAGCTGAGGCGAGAAGAAAAACGTAGTTAACTGCAAACGTGATGCCGGCAAGTCCAAAAATGGCACCCGCTACAGCCAGGATCAGGAAAGGAGTTCTCTTCCGGTAGTGGTCAGAAAGCAGCGGTATAATTAGGGCGCCGAGAACACCTCCTGCGATCATTAAGCCTCCAATGATTCCAGCGTGGGTAATTGAATATCCTCTCGGCCTTACGATGTCTTCGATCCAGGTTGTCACTCCGTTAAATATTCCCAGCCCGACAAAAAAGATGAGCATCAGAAAGATAAAATCCTTCTTGCGCAGGATCTGTTTGAGGCCGTTAAAAACCAGGGCCCGTTCTTCCTGGCCCGGCAGGCAGGGGGGCGTCGGAGGACGTTCTTTAGCAACTCCTAAAAAGACAATGGCAAAAATCAAGGCCGTGGCCCCGTAGATAACAAGCATCGTGCTTATGCCGAACCGGATTGTAAGGGAAGGTGTCAGCGCCAGACCGATAATAATGCCAATGTAGATTGCCAGCATCCCCAGCCCTGATACAGTTGCACGTTTCTGAATTGGAAACCAGCGTGCAGCAACTGTGGTTATAGCGTTGAGGATGAATGGCTGACCGATGGCAATCCCGATTTGTGAAATAAGCACTAAAGTGTAATCGGCTGCCGCAAGCCCCCGCATAAGGCCAAAAATTCCTGTCAGTGAAGCACCGATCCCTACAGCGACACGGATCCCATAAGTATCAATGATCCATGATGCGGGGATCGAGACAACAATGTACACAATCATGAAGCTCATGGACAAGAGACCGATGCTGAGGTTTGAAACTCCATAGTATTCAGCGGCACGGCTTGTTATCGATGCAAAGGTTATACACAAAAGCTGATTGATGGCAACAACAAACATAAAAACAATGAGTACGATCCAACGATAGGGATAAATTTTAAAGCTGTGGTTTTCCATTCGATAAAACCTCCTGTTAAGCTCTTACGTTTTTCCTGAAGTATCCACAAAGAAAACCGGGCAGTGGCACGATAGGAATTTGGTTTCTGTGCTCCTTCTGAAACCCTCTCAATTTTTCGCTTTTTCCCACTGCTTGCGTCCTAGAGTAAACTTATCACACATAAAACAACAAGGTCAATGATCCAAAAAGCGAAGTTGTTTTGGAGCCCTCAAAAAAACGCTTTAATGTAGTTAAGTCAATTTCTAATTCTTGTTTTAAGTTTCGAAACAAGTCATATAGGGGGAACCACTTTAGCGTAATTAAATATAGCAAAGAAGGGGTAATTCATATTTATTTTATTATTCATACTAAAGTATCAGAATTATTTTCTAATGAAGAGCTTATTGTAAAAAACACAAAAAAGAGAATTTTTCCTAGTTGGAATCCCTCTTGGGAGATTTGGATCGTTTCTGTGACAGTGTCAGCAAAATTGCATTTTGTATTTCGATCATGCCGTAGCCCGATTTTGGATTGGGAAGACTAAACCCCAGGATTTCGTTCGAAGCGGTGGCTCTGATGATGCGGCGCACTTCTTCGCACAATTGGCCTGGTTTGTTTTTAAGTTCGGACTTGAAATTTTCATCCATTGCCGAGAGGATAAGAGCCGAAGCCCCGGTGACGAAGCCGACGGCCAAAGAGTTTCCAAAGGACTTTTGAATTTCGAGTTTTATTTTGAGATAAGAGGGGCGCTCAACCCAGAGGTCCGTGGCCGGTGCCACGATATCCACATAATCTCCCTTTCCAGAGTGCTCCCAAACCTTAAATTTCCCGTTAGTTTTTTCCGCGCCCCCCACAGCAATGGTCCATGGGTAGCTGGCAGGAAAGTAAGTGAAGACTGGAGCATTATTATCGAAAGAATTACCCATGGGTGTGACCACGATAACGTTATGGTCCCAGCAGTATTGGGTGGCCTGCTTGATGGGCCATAAATCTAGAAGAAAAGCTGCGCTCAAGTTGATGATATCGGCTCCGTTTTGAACGGCCCAAATCATTTCCGCTGCAGCAAGATAAGCTGTCCAGCGTGAAGGTTGAGCCTGTTTCATCCTGTTTGTATCGTAGAATTTAATGATCATCAGTTCTGCTCTGGGAGCGATACGGTTGATGAGTGTTGTGACCGACGTCCCGTGACCGCTGAAGTCAAAGGGAAATGTTCCTTTTTTTTCGAATGGTTTGGAACCGTCTAAAAAATTCTTATATTTCTTGATTCTTCCCTTGAACTCTTTGATTGTGGGATCCACTCCCGAATCGATGATGGCAATCTCGACTCCCGCTCCTTTGGAGAGAGAATGGGCTTTACTTATGTTGAGGTCTTGAAATACGTCCTGACTTCTCACCCTCCTCCCGAGCGGTCTGAGAAACTTACGCAAATGAGGTAATGCTTTTCTAGAAAAATATCCAGAAGAAACCAATGTTGAGTCTATGGAGGAATGTCCTGCTTTTTGGTAGGGGAGGGGGATAGATTGCAAAAACTCTTCGGCCATAAATTCGGAAATTCTCAGAAAGTCAAATCGGTATGTTTCTTCGTTCTTGTCATCGATATCATGAAGGAAGAAGTAGAAGTTCATCAAATGTTCGTAGAGTCCCTTTTTTTTGTATTTCTCGTTGAGGAGAAAGGTTTTGTCTTTTTTGTTGAGAGGCATGTAATGGATTTTATCTTCTAGAAAGGTAAAGAAGGCGGATTTCCCATCGAGGTAGATAGACTCTAGCTGTCTTTTTTCTAAGGAAAGATTCGGTTCAGCCCAGGCCTTGGGAAGAAATAGGATCAAAAGGAGGACAATAGCCAGCCATTCCAACCTGGGACGGGCTTCCGGCCTTTCGATTCCGTCTCGGTGAGTCCTTTTTAGACATCCTGTCGCTCCTTCTCTCATCCCACTGAATGAATGTGCATTTTTAATGCCAAAATGGGAAAAATAACATATATTATTGAAATTAATAGAGATAAGTGAGAGAAAGAAATAAGTTTATGCTCGGAAAAGTCGAATAATGTTAATTTTTTTTACATCTTCTCAATTCTTTATACGTTGAGAGCGTTCAGTTTGTTGATCTTTTCCATGGGCCTTGACAGAATATCAGGGGATGATCGGCCCTTCCGCCAAAAGCGAGCTCAGGTAT
>CBDVEQ010000214.1:0-4360 GCA_965373045.1 uncultured bacterium
GCAATGAATCCTGCGATCTCAGCCAGTTCTTCGGAGGAATCGTTCTGCCCGGGAACGACCAGGGTAGTCACTTCGACCCAGATGTCCAGCCTTTTCATCAGACGAATGGATTCAAGGACCGGCTCCAGGCTCGCTCTGCAGATCTTTTTGTAAAAATCCTCCCGAAATGACTTCAGGTCAACATTGCAGGCATCCAGATAGGGATGGATGGTTTCTAGAGCTTGAGCGCTCATATACCCATTTGTCACAAAAACATTTGCAAGGCTTTTTTTCTTGGCCAACCTGGCCGTATCATAGGCATATTCAAAAAATATCGTGGGTTCCGTATAGGTATAGGATATGCTCCGGCACCCATGTTTGAGTGCAGCGGTGACGACCTCTGATGGTTCCAGGCTCTGCCCTGACAGTCCTCCATTTTTCTCACTTGAGGCCTGGGATATCTGCCAGTTCTGACAGAAAGAACAGCGGAAATTACAGCCGATGGTTGCTACAGAATAGGACAGGGAGCCTGGGAAAAAATGGTAGAGTGGCTTTTTTTCGATCGGATCCACATGCGACGCGATGACATCACCATAAACAAGGCTGAACAATTTCCCATCCCTGTTTTCCCTGATGCCACAGAACCCGAACTTCCCGGGAACAATCTCACAAAAATGGGCGCAGAGACGGCAGGCTACTTTAAGCTCATCCAAAGAATTATAGAGCATTGCTTCTTTTATCATCTTAACGACCAACCTGCTTTATTCATAAAAATTTGCGATACGTTTTAACATTAACACAATCATCTAAAAATTTATTTCATATATCGCAACTTTTTACCCTCCGGGCAAGCCGATCTGCTTTGTTGCGGCGCATTCGCAGTATATGAATACGGCTTCATGCGCCACGCCGTGCATATCAACCCGTGAATAAAGCAGTCTCTTAATTATTTATAAAAACTGCCGCTAACCTAATATAACTTCTTATATATAATCCAGTTGGTGATGTAAAGAGTTTGAGGAGGGGCAGAGATGTCTGACAGGACATTCCGCGCACCGCGGCTTTCGAGCCTGGCAGATCATTCTGCCATGATTTACGAGGATGTAATTAAAATCCAGCCAGTCTTTTTTAGGGATGATGGCCAGAAGGTCCTGTTCGATCTTTTCGGGATCTTTTTCACTACTAAAACCAAGTCGGCCTGATATCCGTTTTACATGGGTGTCCACAGCTATCCCTTCGCTTTTACCGAATCCACTGGAAAGCACAATATTTGCTGTTTTCCGGGCAACACCAGGTAGAGTAAGGAGATCTTTCATAGAATCAGGCACATACCCGTTAAAATCCTTAACGATCTTGTTTGCAGCACCCAGAATGCTTTTTGTCTTGTTACGGTAAAATCCGGTTGAATGAATCTCATGCTCCAATTTTTCTCTTTCCGCTTCGGCAAAATCCTTAACTGTCGGATATTTTTTAAAAAGGGAGGGTGTGATCTCATTGACTTTGGCATCCGTACACTGGGCGGAAAGAATGGTTGCTATCAAAATTTGAAGTGGATTTTTATATTGAAGAGATGTACGGCTCCGTGGGTAGGCATTTTCCAAAACACTGAGGATCTCACTTACCTTCGCCTTTGCCGGTTTTTTCACTTGTTATTCTATCTCTGTTTTTATTTCTTATCCAATTCTGAACGCAGTTGCAAATAACGTTGAATATCATCACTGGATATGACCCCTCGAACCGAATTTCCATCCATGACAAAAACCTGACGGATATTCCTGGACATCAGCTTTGCCAGGATCCTCTCCCCACCAGTGTCAGAAGAGACGATCTCCATCTTTTCTCTTGGTATCATAATCTCGTTTACATCCGTTGACTTCCATTTATTCCGGGGGATCGTTTTGACATCTTCCAGGCAGACGATCCCTTCCATCTTGTCGTCATCAACCACAATAAATACACGCTCTTTCTTTTTAAGGATATAAACATCCACCAATTCCTGCACTGTCACATGACCGGGAACTGTTTTTAGATCTTCAACCATAAGATCCTCTGCAGTGACATTATTCAAACGGGTTCTCATCAGAACCTGCTGATATCCCTTAACTGCTGCACTGTGTAGAAACCATCCAATAAATACCAACCACAGTCCGGAAAGACTGCCCTGCAAGATCTCGAAAATTCCAATAGAGATCAGAAGAAAAGAAAAAGCCCTGCCTGAAAAGGATGCCACCTGTGTAGCCTTTCTGAGATCTCCTGTGATCTTCCACACGATCGACCGCAGAACTCTTCCTCCGTCCATTGGAAAACCGGGAAGAAGATTAAACGCTCCCAGTACGATATTGATCAAACCCAAATAGGAGATCATGACAAGGAGTGGATCATTAACACCCAGAAGGAGGAGTGAGAGCATAAAGAAAAAAGAACCGAGAAAAAAACTGACCAAAGGACCGGCGATCGCCATGACAAATTCGGAAATGGGATCTTTTGGTTCTTCTGTTATCTGTGCTACTCCTCCCAAAATAAAGAGGGTGATGCTGCGAACCGCATCCCCTTGTTTGATCGCGACCAGAGAATGAGCCAGTTCATGGATCAAGACCGAAGCAAAAACAAGCAGGCTGGTCAGCAGGCTGATTACCCAGTAAAAAACACCCCTGTAAGAAGGAAGGCTTTGGGGGAAGTAAGACGTTGCAAGCATCCATGTGAGCAGGAAATAAATTATAAACCAGCTCGAATCAACGTTGATGTCGATTCCTGCTATTCGTCCTATCCGCCAAGAATGTCGCATTAACTGTTTATCTCGTTGTTTCGTTAATAAAGTTTGACCATTTTTTCGATAGCCCCTCTTGCTCTATCAGCAATATCACAAGGAACTTCAACTCTATATTTTTTCTCTTCTAATGAGGCAAGAACTTTTCTCAGAGTGATTTTTTTCATGTTGCTGCACAGGGCCATCTCCTTGACAGGAAAAAAATTCCGGCGGGGATTTTCTTTTTGAAGCCGGTACACCATTCCGGATTCCGTTCCAATAATTATGTTCTTTTTTCGGGTGTTCCTTGCTTCTTTGACCATTCCCCCGGTTGAGAGCACCTTATCCGCCATGTCAATGACCTCTGGCCGGCTTTCAGGATGCACCCAAAACTCAGCATCCGGATACTTCTGCCTTTGTTCCCTGACATGACTGACCCGAATATTGTTGTGAACATAGCAATATCCATCCCAGGGGATTATCTTTTTCTTGGATTTGCGGGCAATATATAAGGCAAGATTCTTATCCGGCGCAAAGAGGATCTCCTCTCCTTCCACTGACTCGACCACCATGAGAGCATTGGCAGAGGTACAGCAGACATCACATTCGGCCTTAACCTCGGCAGATGTATTCACATAACATATGACTTTCCGTCCCGAATAGTTTTTTTTCCACTTTCTCATATCTTCGGCTGTGATCATATCCGCCATAGGGCAGCCGGCCGAGTCATCAGGAATGAGGACCGTTTTGTTCGGAGAAAGTATAGCCGCAGTCTCAGCCATAAAGTGGACGCCGCAAAAGATGATGACTTCCTCGTTAACCCGAGCGGCTTTCTGACTCAATTCCAGTGAATCGCCAATAAAATCCCCCACTTCCTGGACTTCCCCGATCTGATAATTGTGGACGAGGACAACAGCATTACGTTCCTTTTTCAACTTGTTTATTCGTTTGACCACCTCGTGTTTATCCACTTATCCCTCTTTCATTCTTGTTTAACATGTAGACCAATAATATGGGCATTTATACCCTAGTCTTTTGTTTTTTTTCGCGGTAGTTTTCGATCGCTTTATGACGGGCATCAGCCCCGAGGTTTGAGCAATGCAGTTTTCTTTCCGGAAGGCCACCCAGTTCCTCAGCCACATCGCTGTTTGTAATCTTCATGGCCTCGTCCAAAGACATTCCTTTGGCCATTTCACTAACCATGCTGGACACGGCAATGGCCGCCGCACATCCGAACGTCTTGAATTTTACATCCACAAGTTTATCGTTTTCGACTTTGATATAAAAGTACATCATATCACCACAGACAGGGCTTCCTACCTCACCTATACCATCTGCATTTTCTAGTACACCGACATTGCGTGGATTTTCAAAATGGTCCAACACTTTATCATTGTACATTTATATTCTTCCTCTCTTGTGCTGGATACTGATGCTATACTGAAACGACTTCCTTGACTTCAGGAACTTCTCTTTTCAATATGCGCTCGATCCCCATCTTCAGGGTCATTTGAGACATCGGGCATCCGGCACATGCACCGGTCAGCTTGACTTTAACAACACCGTCTTCCACATCTACAAGCTCAACATCCCCACCATCAGCCTGAAGAGAAGGCCGCACCTTGTCTAGGGCTT
>CBDVEQ010000215.1:0-4339 GCA_965373045.1 uncultured bacterium
AATAACCAGGCCATTTATTGAGATCTGTTCATCGAGAAGTGTTTCAATGTTCTTTCGGGTGGTTTCTTGGAGTCTTACCAGAATATCGTATTTTTTTTCCATTTCTTTAAACTGGCCTGCTTGTTTTCCTCTGACGGCATTGATCAGATAATTACCAATGTCCCCGGGTGCAATATTGTATTTTTCTAGAGATCCCTTTCTGATACGCATTAAAAATTCCGGTTTTCCTTCTCCGATGTTTGTATTGATATCCGCGATCTCAGGGATCTTTTGCAGTTCCAGGACAAGTTGTTCCGCGTAAAATTTCAACCGGTTTAGATCTTCTCCCTTGATCCTGATGCCTATTTCTGCGGATGAGATGGCCAAAAACTGGGAGAGTGTCGCCTGTTCTTTCATGATGGAAAAACTAAGTCCGGGAATCCTCCCCATGTAAGACCTCAGGTCATCAATGGTTCTTTCTATTCTGTCAGAGTTGAAGACCTCAGCATAGATCTTCGCGGAATTCAGAGAAATATCAGGGTTCAGGCTCTCCATGCCGCTGACCACTCCAATTTGAGAGAAAAAGGATTTCACTTCTTCGCTGTTTCCAAGCCATGATTCGATCGAGGTCACAACATCCGCAGTCTGCTCCAGAGAATAATCAATTGGGGTTTTAAGGTTAATATCAAAAGAATAGGCCACAGGTTTTGGCATCAATTCCCGGGGAATTTTTGTTCCAACAAAAATCGTCAGGACAAGAAAACCAAAAGAAGCGGCCAGAACCTTCTGCTTATTGGCAAGACACCAGAGAAGCACTCGATGGTAGCGCAAAGAAAACGATTCATAAGCACGATTGTAAGCTCGAAATATCGCCTTAGTGACAGGTTTGAACGGAACTGCGGCATAATGAATCATTAAGGAAAAAAGCTGGACGAAAAAACTTAATATAAAATTGAGAAGAAACACAAGACTCTTCAGAAGGAAATATACCAACCACTTCAGACTCCGGAAAGGGACAAGTAAAAAACCAAAAATATTCTTTTTGACCAGGATCCTGATATTTTTTTTTATTTTAAGCGTTTTTGTTTCCTTCGGAGCCTTGTACATTTTAAAAGTGCGTGAGGCCAGCATGGGAAGCAGAGTCAGAGAAACGATCAAAGAAGATAACATGGCAAAAGTCACGGTCAACGCCTGATCCCGGAATAACTGGCCGGCTACACCATGCACATAGATAACAGGGAGAAAAACCGAAATAGTGGTCATGGTTGATGCCGTGACCGCCATTCCCACCTCTTTTGTCCCGACAGAGGCTGCTTCGACGAGCTTTTTTCCCATGGACTTGTGCCGGAATATACTTTCGGATACGACAATAGAGTTATCTACAAGCATTCCAACCCCAAGGGCCAGGCCTCCAAGTGACATGATATTGAGTGTAATATTGCGAAAAAACAAGAGATTAAAGGTCGCAATTATAGATATCGGGATCACAACAGAAATGATAACAGGGGTTTTAATATCCTGCAAAAAGATCAGAAGAATCATAAATGCGAGGATTCCTCCTAATATGATCGATAATATCACAGAAGAAATAGCGTTCTGAATATATTTGGCCTGTTCATTCACCACAAGGATTTCGATCTTTGGATTTTCCGCTTTAATTTCCGCCAGGACTTCTTTTGCCAGCTTTGTTATTTTTACAGTGTTTGCTCCAGCCTCTTTCCGCACAAGGACTCCGATGCTTTCTTTTCCATCCAATCGGGTCAAACCTTCCCGTTCTTTTATGGAATCTTTGATTTCTGCCACATCTTTCAGACGGATAACACCCCTTTCAGACGTGGTCTTAAGGCTGATCTCACCGATCTCGCTCACGTTATCGAACTCTCCAACAACACGAAGAGCATATTTAAATCGCCCCTTCCTGATAGTGCCGCCTTGAAGATTTCTGTTAAACGCATCGATCCTTTGAGATATCTGGTCAATACTCAACTCATACAATGACAGTAACCGAGGATCCACATCCACATGGATCTCCCGTTCTACACCGCCAGCGATCTCCGCTGAACCAATACCTTCGATCTGTTCCAGGCGGGGCTTGATCAATTCTTCTGAAAACTCTTTTAATTCCAGAAGGGAACGCTCGCCTGATATGGATATGATCATAATGGGCTTGCTTGATGGATCCAGGGGGATAATGGTCGGCTCTTCTACGTCCTCAGGTAATAAAGACTGAGCCTCATCCAATTTCTCTCTGGTGTGCAGAAGCGCAAAATCCATATCAGTTCCCCACGAAAATTCCAGCGTCATAAACGACATACCTTCTTTGGAGACAGATTCCACGTTCCTTAACCCGGGAATACGGCTTACTGCTGATTCAAGAGGGGCTGTGATCAAGGTTTCAATCTCTTCAGGGGCCACCCCGGAATATTGTGTGACAACGGATAATTTCGGATAGCTGATATCCGGCAAAAGATCAACACCTAATTCTTTAAAAGAAACAAAACCAAGAAGAACGATCGCAAGAAAGAACATAAATGCTGTTACCGGCCGCTTGATGGATAGGTCTGTGATTTTCATTTTCTCTTATTTTTTCCCATTTGCTTAATCTAACAACTCCATTCTTTTGAGTCAATTTATTTGAAGGCTAAAACTGCCGGTATTGGAGATCGTGGGAAACCATATTTGTCCCCATGATCTTATCCAGCTTGGCCAGGGCCACATTATAATCAATAATAGCCTTAACCTCCTCGATTCTTGCCGTGGCCAAACGTCTTTGATATTCCAAGAGCCACTGATTGCTGGTCTCCAGTCCTAACTCATACCTCTGCATTGCCGCATTCAGCTGTTTTTCCGCCATCTTTCTGTACCGAGTAGTCGATCGGATCCGTTTCGTCCGGTTCTCAAGCTCCTTGTAGACCTGTATCAATTCGTTTTCTATCTCTCTTTTCAGTTTTTCCATTTCCAGTTCATTCTTTTCCTTTTCCAACCTGGCTGTGATCAGATTCGATCGGGTAAAAATATCCGCTAAAGGAATATTGAGACTCAGACTCATCTCCCAGTTTTGATATTTCCTATCCAATGACTCTCTGAACGAATCCCACCGGCTTCCGATGATCGTATCCACAATAATCCCAGTAAAAGGGTTGTTGTCCTTATAAACAAGCCTCTCGCCGGATTGACCGGGAAACCAGAGGCGAAAATTCAAATCAAGCTGAGGAAGCAACTGGTTTTTAGAGTACTTTATATCCATACGGTTATTCTCCAGTCTCTTTAATGAGCTGGCGATCTCCGGGCGGTTCTCCAGAGATGTTCTCAACGCTTTTTCATACTGGATCCTGTTCTCTTTAAAAACAGGCCTATCTGTCGGAATTATGGCTTGGGCTGAATAAGGCCCATCGGTCTTGATATTCATAATGTTCTTCAGGCGATCTTCATATCCTTCAACAAGGGATTGAGCGCTCAGTATCCCATCCTCCCAGCGAGCTTCTTCTGTTTCCATCTGAAGAACATCAATGGCGGATTTGATCCCCATCTTTGCAGCTTCTCTCACTTTTCTAAGCTGGGTTTTATTCTGCTCGAGAGAGATAAGCTGGACTTTCAGATTTTCTCTCTGATAGACAAGATTCCAATACGCTTCCTCGATCTCGTAGATCTTTTGTTGAATAGTCGTTCTCACACCATAGACCATGATTTCTTTTGTGTTCTGCGCTTTATAGAACTCATAATTATTGATCCTAGGACCAAACCCTTTGAGTAGGGGCTGTTTGAATTCAAAAGATATCTCATTGAAATAGGATGGATTGACATTTGTATATGCCCGCGTTGTATCTGATCCCCTGTTAAACAGTCTGAAATTCAGTGTTCCTCCTGTTACAAACGCCTGGCTTAGATTAAGACCAAGATAATTATAGTTACTTTTGTATTCATTCCCCTCCAGACCCCAAGTACTGGGTATGGTCTGGTTGGTGTTTAAATAATTCAAACTAAGCTGGAGAAAATATTTTTCCCTGGCCTGTTGAATAGAGACATCCGATATCTCCGGGTCAAAAGAAGCAACAGCGATATCCAGGTTGTTCTCTAGAGCACGCAGAAGACAGTTCTGAAGGGACATTTCCACGTCTTCCGAATCCGCCAATGCACTGAACCCCGGATAGACACAACAAATTACAATACAGATAATCGAAATAGTAATTTTTTTCATTTGTTTCCCCTTATAAGCTAAGCCTTCTTTCTTCATAAAAACTGCCGATACTATATTTTATCTTCATTAATATTCCATTATTATCATTTATAACGCTTTGTTCTAGAAAAATGTTTCATTTATTCTGTTACTACTATCAATAATATTTTTTCCTGCTTTATT
>CBDVEQ010000216.1:0-4329 GCA_965373045.1 uncultured bacterium
AAATAGATTTCGTATAATCAAAACATGAATAAACTTATCTATGTTGTTGATGATGAACCAGATATTCTGGAACTTCTGTCTCTTCACCTGGGAAAAGCCGGGTTTAAGGTTCAATGTTTTGAGAACGCCGGTCGTTTTATGGCCCAAATCAAGATCCAGAAGCCCGATCTTATTATCCTTGATCTGATGCTTCCGGATGAAGACGGTCTGGATGTATGCAAAAAGCTTAAAAGAGATGAGTCTTATGTACCCATCCCTATCATCATGTTGACAGCCAAAGGGGAGGAAATCGACAAGATCCTTGGGCTGGAGTTGGGAGCCGATGACTACATCACAAAACCTTTTTCTGTGAAGGAACTGGTTGCTCGGATTAAAGCAGTGATGAGGAGGCCCAAAGCAATATCCTCCAGGGAAAAAATAGAGATAAGCAATTTAGTGACCATAGATCCGGAAAAACATGAGGTAATAGTGGAAGGCAAAAAAGTTGAATTGACTTCCACGGAATTCCGGATACTCAAGCTGCTCGCGTCAAAAAAAGGATGGGTGTTTTCAAGAGAACATATTCTGGATCAGCTCTGGGGACAGGAAAAATATGTCGTGGACCGGACAGTGGATGTACACATCAAACATTTGAGAGAAAAGCTGGGCCGGGCGGCCATTCTCATAAAAAATATCAGAGGAGTGGGGTATAAACTGGAAGAATGAGAAAATCTATTTTTGTTAAAGTCTTTGGAGGGCATTTTCTTGTAATCATCTTACTGGTTATGCTCATACTTCTATTCTCTTTTCATGAAATAAGACGGTTTTATATTTCCAGCTTGGAAAAGAATCTGGCTTATACCGGAGAAGCTCTGAAATACCAAGTCCTCTCCTATCTTGAAGAAAATAGAATAGAGGAACTACAGGATTTTATGGAAGAATTCGGGAAAAAGATAGAGACGCGTATAACATTGATAAACAGAGAGGGAAGAGTTCTGGCTGATTCTGAAAAGAACCCGGAAATGATGGAAAATCACAAAGATAGACCCGAGATATTCAGGGCATACTCCGGTCAAACAGGACGGTCGCTTCGATTCAGCCGCACCCTTAAAACGGAAATGCTTTATATAGGGCTGCCCATTATAAAGGATGGCCGGGTTTCTCATGTTATTCGCCTCAGTCTCTATCTTCATGACATCACACATTTAATAGCTATTTTGAGAGGGAAGATCACCCAGATCGCCCTGGCCATTCTGCTGTGTGTTTTTCTTTTTTCTTATTTTCTTTCTCGCTCTTTTTCAAGACCGGTCAAAGAACTTCGAGAGGCCTCTCAAAAAATTGCCTCTGGAGATTTTAAAGTGAGAGTTTCCACCAGAAAAAAGGGGGAGTTTTCCGATCTGGCAGAAAGCTTTAATCTTATGACGGAGAAGATCCAATCCCTATTTCTGGAAACCAGTCGTAAAAAGGAAGAACTTGAAGGAATTCTTGGTTCTATTGAAGAAGGGCTTTTTGCTCTGGATGAGAATAACCGGATTCTTTTTGCCAATGACAGCTTCAAAAAGATTTCAGGACAAGATGACATCAATGGAAAATTTTATTGGGAGATTTTACGTGAAGCAAATTTTCGAGAAATGGTCGAGTCTGTCCGTGCAGAGGGGAAAAGCATTTCAGAGGAACTGTCGTTGAATGAAAAAGTTTTCCTATGTAATCTGTCTTCCTTACGCAGAGGAAAAGAAATCGTGGTTACACTGCATGATATATCAGAATTCAAAACGCTGGAAAAGATCAAACGGGATTTAATTATCAATGCCTCACACGAATTAAGGACTCCTCTGACTGCCATTAAAGGATTCATCGAGACTTTGGAAGAAGAGATCGATGAAAAAAACGAACATTATTTAAACATAATCAAGCGGAATACGGACAGGCTCATCAATATTGTTAAAGATCTGATGCAGCTGTCAGAACTGGAAGAAAAAGGGACTGATCTCGAGATCGAAGCCGTTGATCTGGAAAAACTCCTGGAAAACATTATAAAGATCTTTGAAGAAAAGATCAAAGCGAAAAGTCTGAAATTTGAGATCATGGCCGAAAAGAATCTTTCTCCTGTCCAAGCTGATCTTTTCAAGATTGAACAGATGTTTATCAACATTGTGGACAATGCCGTTAAGTACTCAGAAGACGGGAAAATTATCATAACTTTGAAGCAGGAAAACGATCAGGCTGTTGTTCAGGTCTCAGATACAGGCATTGGTATAGCAGAAGAATACCAACCGCGTATATTCGAGCGGTTTTATATGACGGATAAATCCCGCTCAAGAAAGCTTGGCGGCACTGGACTTGGACTCTCCATCGTGAAGCACATCGTCAAACTCCACAAAGGGGATATCTCCGTAGAAAGCCGGTTGGGGCAGGGGACCACATTTACAATTAAGCTTCCTTTCCAACAAAAACCGTAATTTCTTCAACGGAAGAAATTGACTTCCATTTCAAATCAACCAATTTTTTCTGCTTACTTCTCCTGGGTTATTCACAGGCAGATATGCGCGGCGCGGCGTATGAAGCCGTATTCATATACTGCAAATACGCCGCAACAAAGCAAATCGGCTTGCCCGGAGGGTGAAAAGTGTCCATGATAAATAGGATTCAAGGATTCGAGGATTCTGGGGTTCGAGTGACAAGAAAAAAGATAAGAATTTAGTTCAAAGCACTTGAATCCTTGACCCCTTGATTCCTTGAACCCTTTTTTTCAACGTATCGACAATTTTCATGAATCATCCAGAAAATTTAACCAAAAATTAACACTGTATTAATTTGTACTTAACATTCATAGGCGAAAATTTCGGTGATCAGCGCAGATCAAATTTTAGAAGAGTTTAAAAAGGAGTAAAAAATGAAGAAACTAACAAGCTTTTTGACTGCAGCCGTTCTTTTGTTCGGTCTTTCAATACTGACCCATGGTCAGGGATCGTTCAAAGGCTATATGTACGCTGATTATTACACAGTTCTGGATCATCACGATTCAGACGTCAAGGGCCAGCATGGTTTTTGGATGCGCAGAGTTTATTTGACCTTCAACAGCAATTTGACTGAAAAGATCAAGATGAGACTCCGTCTGGAAATGGCAAACAGCAGTTTTTCTAAGGACAAACTGACAGCCATCGTAAAAGATGCCTATCTGAGCACAAAACTGGGCGGGCATGAATTAAAAGCGGGAATAATGTCTCCTCCGGCATTCAGCAACAATGTTGAGCCTATCTGGGGATATCGTGCTCTGGAAAAAACACCGCTGGATCTTTTCAAATTCGCCTCCTCCAGAGATTTTGGAATCGGTTTAAAAGGAGCTCTGGACAGCGCTAAAAAGGTCACCTACAGCGTGATGTACGGCAATGGTTCTTCCAACAAGGGAGAGACAAATGCAGGCAAAAGAGTCTATGGAGCCTTAGCGTTCAAGCCGGCCAAAGGTTTGACTTTTGAGGTCTATGCGGATTACGAGCACAGGTCGGAAACTGACCAGCGGTATGTCTACCAGGGATTTGCAGCCTACGAAGGAAACTGGGGCCGAATCGGTGTGCTCTATGCCAATCAGGCTTTCCTGAACGGAACAACCTATAACCTCGGGCTCTTTTCCGCTTTTGCCGTAATCAATGCTTCCAGTAAAGTGGACATCATCGGGCGTATAGACACCGCTGTTTCTGATGACTGGAAATCAAAATTCAAGGGATCAGGGATTTCTTATATCCCCTTTGCTAACTATGTCAAACCCACTCTGGTCATTCTTGGTGTCAGTTTTGAAGCGGCCAAGAACATCTGGCTTATCCCCAATATCAAATATGCGACTTATTCAGGGAGTGAAGCAAAAAATGATATTTATGCCAATATCACTCTCTGGTTTAAATTCAAGTAAGGAGATTTATAATGAAAGGTAAAAAATTATTTTTAATCGGAACAATCTTATTAGGTTTTATCTTCTCGAGTGGAACAGTATATTCCGCCAAAAGAATGATCCAGATCAAAGGATCTGACACCATAGTCAATCTGTGTCAGATCCTGTCGGAAGAGTTCATGGCCAAATATCCTGGAAAAGCCATTGCGGTTATGGGCGGAGGATCAGGAACAGGAATTGCAGCGCTGATCAACGGCACCTGCGATATTGCCAATCATTCAAGGCCCATGAAAAGCAAGGAAACAAAACTCTGCAAGGAAAAGAGAGTATATCCCCGGACCTTTATCATCGCTATTGATGGATTGAGCGTGATCGTCCACAAGGACAACCCTCTTAAAGAGATGGTCGTGGAAAAGATCGGGGCTATCTACAGAGGCGATATCACAAACTGGAAGGAAGTGGGC
>CBDVEQ010000217.1:0-4314 GCA_965373045.1 uncultured bacterium
TGTTCCCGAAACTAAAAAGCGCCCCGGCTGAAACCACATCCGCAGCAATGGCTATTTCAGTTGCGATGAGCCCATCAGCTATATGCATTTTTGATTTTCCGCTGAAATCAGTTCAAATCAGAAAGAGGAAAATAACACAGACGCCTGGCGGTGTCAACATATTAAAAATAGTGCTACCGCCTTGCTTTAATGGGAAACACTTCATTACATGGCTTAGATTGACCTGCCCTGCTGCCTCTGATATATTTTTCATCAGGATCCTACCCTGGATCATTCACGGGTCAAGATTTTAGGAGGATAGAAATGGTTATGAATAACATCCCATTCCCATCTGTAAGATCCAGCCTTTCAGCCGGACTTATTATGTGCCTTATCTTTTTGATCTTGGGATGCGGGAAAAGATCAGTGGATTGGAGGATGGCAGAAAGTCCTTTAAAGACATGCTGGGCCAAAGATGTTTCACCTGAAAACGTTCTGCCAGATTACCCCAGGCCGCAGATGGTACGCCGCGACTGGAAAAACCTTAACGGCCTCTGGGAACTGGAAATAACACCCGTGAAAAACGGCCTTCCTAAGACTTTCTCTTCAAAGATCCTTGTCCCCTACCCGGTTGAATCGGCGCTGTCCGGTATAGGAAAAAGGGTGGATGAGACCCAACGCATTTGGTACCGCCGCACATTTAAAATTCCCTCAAAATGGAAAAAGAAACGTATCCTCCTTCACTTTGGAGCCATAGACTGGGAGAGTGAGGTTTTTATTGACGGCCATAAACTGGGACTCCATCGCGGTGGATATGACGCGTTCTGCTACGATATCACTGACGCTCTTTCCGGTAAAAAAAACCACGAGGTCATTGTTGGAGTCTGGGACCCCAGCGATCAGGGCGGCCAGGCCCGTGGAAAGCAGAAGAAGAATCCCCGGGGGATATTTTACACCCCGACTAGCGGGATCTGGCAGACGGTCTGGCTGGAGCCAGTTTCAGATATCTATATTAAAGATATCAAGATTTTTCCTGATGTAGATGGCGGCCGGCTCAGGCTGAAAGCGGAAATAGAAGGCCAAAAAGATGGTAAACACATTAAATGCGAAGCCTTTTCCGATGGCTCTTCCATCGCCGATTTCACAGGCCTGCCCGGAGAAGAAACAAGCCTCTCTATCCCCGACGCGAGGCTATGGTCTCCCGAAGACCCCTATCTTTATGACCTTAAACTCTCTCTTCTTGATGAGGAAGGAAAAATTCTGGACATGATCGATTCTTATTTCGCAATGCGGAAGACCTCTCTTGGGAAAGATGAAAAAGGAATCACACGGCTGCTTCTGAACAACAAATTTATCTTCCAGCTCGGTCCGCTTGACCAGGGATTCTGGCCGGACGGACTCTACACAGCCCCTACTGACACTGCGCTGCGGTATGATATAGAAGTTATGAAGGAAATGGGATTCAACATGGTCCGCAAGCATGTCAAGATCGAACCTGACCGTTGGTATTACTGGTGTGACAGGCTTGGGCTTCTGGTCTGGCAGGACATGCCCAATGCAAAAAACAGTACGGCCGAGGAAAAGGCCCAATTCGAACTTGAGCTGGAACGGCTGATCCTTGGCCGGTTCAACCACCCAAGTATCATCATGTGGGTTCCTTTCAACGAAGGATGGGGACAGTACGATTCAGTAAGGATCACAGAAAAAATCAAAGACATGGATCCCACAAGACTGGTCAATCACGCCAGCGGATGGCATGACCAGGGTGTGAGCGATGTCCATGACGTCCACTCCTATCCTGACCCGAAATGCCCGTATCCGGAGGAAACAAGGGCGGCTGTACTGGGCGAATTCGGCGGGCTCGGGTTCAATGTCACAGACCATACCTGGAAGGAGGAAGGATGGGGATACGACCTGCTTAAGAACCCTGAAGACCTTGTCAGGCGCTATGAAAACCTTATGGCGAATCTCCTTCCCATGGTCCAAAACCCCGGGCTCAGTGCTGCTGTATACACCCAGATCACGGATATCGAGACTGAAAACAACGGCCTTCTAACCTATGACCGTGCTGTCAACAAGATGGGCGCAGATACCGTAGCCCGGGCCAATACCAGACTAAGAATCACCCATAAATAATTCCTTTTAGATACCTTTTTCTTTGGGGTTCCGGGAATTTTTCTATTGCATACCGCAGCATGGTACGGGGCATATTTTTATAATATTTATTTAGAAATCGTTCCTCAACTTCAATACTGCGCTTCCCGACTTCTCTGAGCATCCAACCGACAGCCTTGTGGATAAGATCTTCTTTATCATGCAATAAAATCTCAGCGATCTTTAATGTATCAGAAAACTCGTTGTGCTTAATGAAATGATAGGTCGATATGATAGAGATCCTTCGTTCCCAAAGGTCTTTAGAACGGGCAAGTCGGTAGATTGGCATTTTATCGATCTTTCGAAGATAGGCCCCGACAATATGTTCAGCCGAAGAATCAACAAGGTCCCAATTGTTTATGAACTCTGCACTCGCCAGATAGCCAAAAAATATGCGCTCTCTTTCTTCCTCATTTGCTTTCCGGAAAATTTCCACCAGAAGAAAGAGGGATAACAATCTTTCCTCATGAAAGGCAGAATGAAGCAAGTGAAAGGCATCTCTAATGGAGATGTCCCTATATTTTTTTGCCATCTTTCTCAGGACGGGAACACGAACTCCTAAAAAGATATCCCCTTCTCCATACTCTCCCTTTCCTGTTTTAAAGAATCTCTGAGAGTGCGCTGCAATTTCTTTATTCCCCAACTTTCTGAGTTCCTGTTGAATACTCTGCAAAGGAAACACTCTCTATTTCCTGATCAGATCGAGCAGCACCTCGATCGCTTTCTCCAGTTGAGGGTCCTGCCCGGAAAGGCCGTGGTTCAGGTCATTGATAACTACAATATCCGGTTTAACTCCTCCACTTGTTTCCAGGTCTTTGCCTTCAAGAGTGTAACATCCCCAGAACGGCAACCTAAACGATCCGCCGTTCATCAGCCTGACGCTGGTCGTAAAGATCAGCCACCCGTAACTTGTGTTTCCGACTATAGGACCTCGCTTCAAAGCTTTAAATCCGCTGGCCGTCATCTCTCCATCACTCAAGGTTACTTCGTTTATCAAAAGAACGACCGGTTTGTTAGTCACGCCAAAAGTTGACTGCGGCGTATCCGCCAAGCCCCGGACCCGCCATTTGGCATATACAGGCTTCATCAAAGCCTGAAGCACCCGGTCATGAACGTTGCCGCCAAAATTATTGCGAAGGTCAAGGATCACTCCTTTGCGTGGAAACACATCCCTCTCCAGTTCCAGGAGGAAACGCCTGAGATCGCCCTGTCCCATAGCCCGCATATAGAGATATGCGGCCTGATCATCCGTCTTTTCCTTGACCACATCCCGACGGCTTATTATCCACTCCTCAAGCCTCAAACTGTTCTCTGCTCTGGATGAAATAGGCTTTATAAAAACATCAAACTGCTTTTTATCGGCCTTTCGAATGAATGTCAGCTTGATACGCTTCTCCAGTTTACCATTGAGATATGTCCAGAGGTTTGTGCCGGTATCTATCTTTTTATCGTTAATGGCTAGAAGCTGGTCCCCCACTCCCACTTCATGCCGTTTGTCGTAAAGCGGCCCTTTTTTAAAGAGATGAGTAATCAGAATCTTGCCGTCTTTAATCTCCCATTCCGCTCCAATGTGAGCGCTCGGTTTTTCTGTTCTGCCTGCACTAGGCCCTCTTATCCCGGTGTGAGAAGAATTCAGATGTCCGATCAGCATATTGGCATAGTCATAAAAATCCGCATCCTCGCGCACTTGCTGCAGGACAGGCCTGTACTGCTCATAGAGTTTGAACCAATCAACATCATGGAAGTTCTTATCATAAAAATAATACTGCAGCGTGTAATACAGCTCTGCCAACATCTGCTCATAATCAGCTGTCTTGTCCACCTCGATCTTGGTATTAAAGGAAATGGATTTGTTTCTTTTGCCGGCCAGGTCGATACGGCCGACCTTCCCCCTGCTAAGATAATAGAGATACTTACCTTCGCTGTCGGCCTGAAGCTGTCTTGGAGAGAGGACCTCCGGCATAAACGGTTGGTATTTTCCCCGTTTTTTCTTCTCCAGGCTTGTGGTCCAAAGATGGCCCTTTCCATCAATATTTGAGACAAAATAAACAGTTTCTTTGTCTTTGGGAGATAAAATAAATCCCCTGTCATTCCCCAGAGTATTGGTCACACTGAGCGTCTGACGGTCGATATCTTCCAGGTTTAACCGGACCTTGATCTCAGTCTTATTCTCCGTATTGT
>CBDVEQ010000218.1:0-4299 GCA_965373045.1 uncultured bacterium
TTTCCCTTGAAACCCGGAAACTATAGAAATCTTGCTGCTGTAGAGGGTGGTATTCTTTATGTCAAAAATGGCGAATTACACATGTTTAAGATCGATGACAAAAAAGATTCGATGATAATAAAAGGAATATCTGCTGGAGCACTTTCGGCAAATAGAAAAAAGATTCTTTACCGTGCCCAGCGAAAATATGGAATCATCGATTTAAAACCCGATCAGAAGGTTGGAGCCGGAGAGCTAAATCTTTCCGACTTAACAATGAAGATAGAACCTCTGAAAGAATGGAAACAGCTTTTTAATGACGGATGGAGAATCTATAGAGACTGGTTCTACGCAAAAAATCTACATGGAGTTGACTGGCAGAAGATGAAAGTAAAATACGGCCAGCTGGTTCCTTACTTAAGTCACAGGGCTGACCTCGATTTTATTTTTGGAGAGCTTGTCGGAGAGCTGAATACCGGCCATTGTTATATCAACTGGGGAGATTTTCCAAAAGTTAAAAGAGTTGAAGGAGGACTTTTGGGTGCCGAGCTTAAAGCTGACCAGAAATCCTCAAGATTTATCATCAGTAAAATCTACAAAGGAGAAAACTGGAACAAAAGCACCAGATCTCCCTTAACCGAACAGGGGATTAATATAAAGGAAGGCGATTACCTTATAAGTCTCAACGGCCATGATATCACCACAAACGACAATCCTTACAAATTTCTTGAAAATACAGTCGGAAAAAGGATATCTATCGTTGTGAATTCTAAGCCTGTTGAGAAAGGAGCAAGGGAGTTCCTGATAAAGCCAATCCAGAGCGAGCTGAATCTTTTTTACATGGATTGGGTGAATTCAAGAAGAGAAATGGTGGATAAACTCTCAAAAGGGAAAATAGGCTACTTCCATGTTCCCAATACCTCTGTTGAGGGAAACAGGGAACTGTTTAAAGGCTTTTATGCTTTTAGAAACAAGGATGCACTAATCATTGACGAAAGATACAACGGAGGTGGTTTTATTCCCGATGTCATGACAGAACTTCTGACAAGAAAAATCTTAAGTTACTGGGGAAAGAGAGGCTTGATTCCAAGCCAGACTCCAGGTGCAGCTCACGAGGGGCCAAAAGTCATGCTCATCAATCACTATTCTGCTTCTGGCGGCGACGCTTTCCCCTACTATTTCAGAAAGAAAAAACTGGGAACTCTAATCGGGACTAGAACCTGGGGAGGACTTGTCGGATTATCAGGCAATCCGGCCCTGGCTGATGGGGGTTATACTGCAGTTCCTACATTTGGTTTTATAAACACAGAAGGAAACTGGGATGTAGAAGGAGTTGGAGTCTATCCGGATATAGAAGTATATGACCGGCCTGAGCTCGTGGCCAAAGGAGAAGATCCATGTATAAAAAAAGCTGTCGAAGTCCTTCTTGCAGAGCTTAAAAAGAATCCTCCGAAAAAAATAAAAAGGCCCGATGATCCTGACCGGTCGAAGTGGATAAAGAAAAAGAAAAAGTAAATATCAACAAGGATGAACTGGGGAATCTAAAATTAACCGATGCTGAAGTTAATGCCATTGTAATCTTTATGAAAACCCTCTCTGACCGGTAATTTGCCGGGGACTGTGCTTGAAAATAGGAGCGTCATGAAGAAAAAAAAGATGAGTCGCCGCGGGTTTATGGAAGGCTAGAGTATACTCTGTTATTCAATCAAACTATTTTTCGTAAAGCGGCCCGGAACAATTTTATCCTGATTGATTTTAATCTTTTTTGGTTTGTTTTCCAGGTGAAAAACAAATTTCTCTGCTTTCTTGCTGACGATAATCTGCTGCTTGATCTTCTTTTTCTTTTCCTCCCATTGCACCTCCAGAGGAAAAACAAAAATTCCCTCCCGCTGGTTTACACTGAACTCAAGATCATATCCATTTCCGGCTTCTTCTATCTTATGCGAATAAAACACTTCAGGCAGACGATAGGAATTGAACCATCCGTCAAAGAAAGGCTTTAAATTGCTTTCTGCCATCTCGCTCATAACATTGAAGAAATCCCGGCTCCGAGCCGTACTGTATTTATTCCGTTTGAAGAATTCTTGTATTCCCTGGAAAAAAACGTCCTCTCCCAGAATATCCTTCAACATATTTAAAACAACGGATACCTTATTATAGATGATAGCTTGATACGCCTCGAAATCAAAAAAACTTATGCGCGATCCCAAGGTGATCTGTCCCCAATTGGATTTTTTTTCCGTCCAATCTGCAAATTTCCTCAGAAGCCGCAGGTAAACACCTTTTCCATACTTGTTTTTCAGGTAAAGAATGGTGGAGAACTGGGCCAATCCTTCACTCAGCCACTGATCCTGATAGGTTTCCCAGCCTACCCCCTGACCCCACCACTGATGTGCGATCTCATGTGCTAGAAAATACTCACGGTACCGCACCAAATTAACCGGACCACTTTTAAGAATATACTTCTTGCCACCCGGATGCCGGAAAAACTCCATGAGCACAACAAATGAGGGGGGGCTGTGTCCACCGCTCTGCAGCCAGATTCGGTGTGCGATTTTAAATTTATCGAAGGGGTAGGGTCCGAATTTATCCGCATAAAATGCCAGGATTTCACTGGCCTCAGAAACAATGTCAAAAGCCATAGGACGAGCATCCTGGGTGCGAAAATAATCAACATGAACACCGCTATTTTCTTCAGAGATCTTTCTGAATCTTCCCACGATAAAGGTCAGGTATTTAACAGGATTGATGGTCTGAAAAACATAAGCCGAACGCAGCGATTCATCCACCTCTTGGCCATCTCCCCCGGCCTTCTCTGTAAATTGATCAACCAGATTTCCGTTTGACACCACCGAATATTTTGCCGGGACAACAAACTTTACGCTCGATGTGAAATAATCCCCATCATTGGGGGCTGGATACCAAAAAGCGGACTCGCTGTAGAGATAGGAATCAAATTTAGGAGGAGATATATATGTAAAGGTCGTTTCATTGACCTGAGTCTTTGTGCCCACATCAAAAAACAGTTCAGGTGGTTCCAGAATACCTCTATAGAAAATTTCTATGGTCCGTTTTTCATTGCGATCCACGGGTCGCATAAAATAGATAAAAAGATTGCTTCTTAATTTATCCTGGGTATAGAAAAGAGAGTTCTGCTTATCATCACTAATCCGCAGGATCTCAAACTCCGGGTTCAGTTTGAGCTGCATCCGATTTAATGCTTTCCTCTTGGATTCAAATCGAATCAGGGCCCGGCCCAAAATGTATTTGTCCTGGGGTTTGAAATCTATATCGATCTGGTAGTTTTGAATATCATATTGGTTTTCTAACCGGACAAACATTCGTCTTCCTTCCGTTTCTCTCGCTGGTGAATAAATATTCAGTGTCCTCTTCTTTCGCCATTCATAAAGACAAACCTCCTCCTCTGTAGCAGGCTGGTAAATATATGTGAATATACCCTTGCGCTTACATGAGAATTCAAACACTGTTTCATCTCCCTGAGGCAGCAGCGAGAACAGTTCGCCTGTCAGAGAATTCTCAAAAGTGAAAGACCGGGGATAATGGAGGGAGAATATCGCGAGCGCTTTATTTCTGTCAACTTCGGAAATGGAGTTAAGGCTGTTTTGGCTTTTCTTGATCTTTATGTTTTTTAAGAAATAAGAATTGGAAAAACGCAGAAAAGCATAATTCAGATCCTCTTCCAGAGCTTCTTCTTTAAATGCCAGCTCCAGCTGATGTTTTTCTCTCTCAATGGATGGGGAAAACTTCAAGCGCCCTTTCCCGATCACCAGCAGGGCTGTTTCAAAATGGGGGATATTGTCATAGAAAACCAATGCATTCTGAAATGACATCTGGATGTCCTGATGCTGAATCTCAATCGAATCCACCCATTCCACCCGGTCGGAAGGAATATCCAGCTTATAAAAATTACTGACATCACCTGTGATGGTTTTATTGACAATCTGCCATGTTTCCCCATTTTTCTGAAGGTCAAGCCGCCAGATCTCAATACGAGCAGAATACGCATTCTGGAAAATAACCTGGAGATAGACATTGGCAGAATCTCCCTTTTGAATCTGCTCCTGGGGTTTGAATACAGAAACAGTGTCAAAACCCAACTCCTCCATCGAGCTGAAAAAAAGCGCTTCTTCCCGGGATCTGATATGCGGGGACAGCAGGTTCAAATAGGCGGAAACATCTCGAGATTCAATAGAGAGCTTGACCCGAGAGACAAACACATCCAGGGTTTGCTCGGTTCCATACGAGCTGGGAGTGAGGATACCAAACAGGGAAAAGGAAAGGAGCCAAAACAATAACCTG
>CBDVEQ010000219.1:0-4156 GCA_965373045.1 uncultured bacterium
GGCGAAGAGTGGCCCTCAAAATCATCAAATGGGGGATGGACACTAAACAGGTGGTGGCGCGTTTTGAGTCCGAGCGTCAGGCATTAGCTCTGATGAGCCATCCCAATATCGCCAGAGTCTACGATGCAGGGGAGACAGAGCAGGGGCGGCCTTTTTTTGTGATGGAATGTGTTAAAGGGGTCCCCATCACAGAGTACTGCGACAAGCATAGGCTGAATAACCGCCAGCGTCTGGAGCTCTTTAATCAGGTTTGTGAGGGAATCCAACACGCCCACCAGAAAGGGATTATTCACCGGGATATCAAAGCTTCGAATGTTTTGGTGATGATCCAGGATGACAAACCTGTGCCCAAGATCATCGACTTTGGGGTGGCCAAAGCCATCGCTCAGAGATTGACAGAAAAATCTGTGTTTACAGAGATGGGACAGCTTATCGGAACTCCTGAATACATGAGCCCTGAACAGGCCGAGATGACCGGACTGGACATAGACACCCGAACAGATGTTTACTCCCTTGGAGTTCTTCTGTATGAGTTGCTTGTAGGAGTGCTTCCGTTTGAATCCGAAGACCTTCGAAGTGTCGGATTCGATGAGATACGGAGGAAGATTCGGGAGGAAGAGCCGCCTAAGCCGAGCATAAGATTGACGACACCAAGATTTGACACGGCCCACGCTTTGAAGAGCCGCCAGACAGATTTATCTACTCTAACAAAACAGCTCAAAGGAGAGCTGGACTGGCTCACGATGAAGGCCATGGCCAAGGACAGGACGCAGAGGTATGCTTCAGCCTCTGAGTTGGCGGCTGATGTCACGAGATATTTAAAGCATGAACCAGTTGTTGCAGGGCCTCCGAGTGCGACCTATCGGTTGCGGAAGTATGTGCGCAGGCACAAAGTTGGGGTCGCGGCAGGTGCGTTGGTGATAGCGGCCATGATTATCGGAATTACCGGGACGAGCATCGGATTGTTGAAAGCAGTGAAATCAGAGAAAAAAGCCAAAGAGGAGGCCGAAACGGCGCAGCAAGTGTCGGATTTTCTGGTGGGTCTTTTTGAGGTCGCGGATCCCAGTGAAGCAAGAGGGAATACAATCACGGCCCGAGAAATTTTGGATAAAGGTGCGGAGAAATTCGAATCAGAACTCCAGGAACAACCCCGGATTCAATCCCGTCTGATGGAGACAATGGGAAGAGTGTACAGGAACCTGGGGCTTTATACTCTGGCTGCCCCGATATTGGAGAAATCCCTCTCCCTCAAGCGCAAAGTGTATGGGGAGGAACATCTGGAAGTTGCGGCCAGCCTTCACACACTGGCTGTCCTCTATGACACTCAGGGGAAATATCAAGAAGCAGAATCTTTCTTTCGTCAATCACTAGCGATTAAGGAAAAGATATTTGGCCCGGACCATCCTGAGGTGGCAAAGAGTCTCAACAGTATCGCTGTCGTTAATTGGAATCAGGGGAAATATGCAGAAGCAGAGCCGCTTTTTCAAAGATCGTTGGCCATAAAAGAAAAAGCCTTGGGGCCGGACGTCCCGGAAGTCGGCAACACCCTTACCAACCTCGGAGTTCTCTATCACCTGCAGAGAAAATTCGAGGAGGCAGCGCCTCTTTTCAAGCGAGCATTAGCCATTTCAGAGAAGGTGCTGGGGGAGGATCATCCCGATGTGGCCGCCAGTCTCAATAATTTGGGTTCGCTTTATGAGGATATGGGGAAACATGAAAAGGCGGAACCGCTTTATGAACGCGCATTGACGATTTGGGAAAAGACTCTGGGTCCAGAGCACGCGGATGTGGGAATTGCTTTACACAATCTGGCAAATCTATACAGGAACCAGGGAAAAGATGATAAAGCAGAGCCGTATTATGGGCGTTCACAGACTATCTTCGAAAATGCATTGGGAGAGGAACATCCTTATATGGCCTATAGTTTTAGGGAACACGCAAATCTTTACAGAAATCAGGGAAAACATGCAGATGCAGAGACCTTGTACCAACGTTCGATTGAAATATTTGAGAAGGTCATGGGGAAAGATCACCTGAATGTGGCTGAGACGTTGGACCAATATGCCCGACTGCTGCGCAAGATCGATCGAGCCGATGAAGCAGAGAGTCTAGAAGCACGCGCGCCAAAGCCATCCGCGACAAATCTAACTCCCAGTCATAAAACCCCAAAAAACGCCGGTTTTATAACTACAGGTTAAAAAATTGACTTATCTTGACCTGCCCCCTGGACCTCTAACTTTGCATGTGTAACAATAGATTGGGTCAGGTCACTGTTAAATTGGTTGTAAGAATGAAGAAAGTAAATATCTCACAAGTTGATGCTCTGTTTTCAAATGGAATCTATCCAATAGAGTTTCTTTTTTATTATAAAGAAAGATTCGATACCCAGAGGATCAGGGCCGCATTAAAGAAACTATCTTCAGTTTTTTGGCCTATGTTCGGAAAATACGAGGATGGTATTATATTTTCTGAGAAATACAGCGAAGAAGAGTGCTTTGATGAAGAAATAATGAATCAGGATTTTAACATCCCCGAGAAAGAAAAGGAAAGATTTGAAGCTTATTCTAAATTTATGCTGCCTGACCTAAAAAGGTTATTCTTTTTAAAAGTTTTACAATTTAAGAATGGCACTATTTTGATACCGAAAATGAATCACTTGGCCGGGGATGGGTACAGTTATTTTTACTTTTTATCAGGACTGGCCATGTTATCACAGCCTGCTTTTGCTCCAGCTAAATCGTATATGATAAAATTGTTTTTAAAACCTGATCACTGCAGAACGACTCTTAAAGACTTCTCTTTCAAGGGAATTGAGTTAAAATCTTTGCTCTTGAACGGTAAATTCACCATCAAATTTGAAGAGATTCTCCGAAAAGAGGTAGGATTTATCATTAAAGAAGTTTCTTCATCGGAAAATCTGAGGATTTCTACCAATGATATTTTATCTGCTTTTGCTGTTAAAAAAGTAGTGGGAATACAAAGTGAATTTTTTGGAGAGATAGTCAACCTTACAATACCAATCGATGTTCGAAGACATGTCAAAGAATACGGCCAAAAATTTTTTGGTAATGGAATAATGCTGCACACCATCAAACTAAAAAAGGAAAATATAAAAAATTCTTCTGAAAAAGAAATTGCTATTAAAATCAGGGAATCAATGCCTGCCGTTTCTAAAGAAACATACATAAGTTATTTAACACAGTTGGAGGAAATTTTATCTGAAGGAAAAATGGAACAATTCAGACCATTTGATCCGGGCACCGGATGCTTGGTGACAAATATATCAAGGCTGCCTTCGGATAAATTAAATTTTGGAACTGGAAGTCCTGATCTGATTTTTCCGTTAACCATAGAGAAAAATTCGGCCGGGATATTAGCAAAGAAAGAAAATTTTATTTTAAGATTTGTTTATTGAGAGTTTCCTTATAAAGGGCCAGGTATTCATTCCAGTTCTTGTCCCAGGAGAAACCTGCAGCGCGGTTCTTGCCTTTGGATATCAGGTCTGTGCGCAGCGCGTCGTCCTTGAGCAATCGCGACATTGCTGCTGCCATGTCATCAACACTCAGTGGATCGACGAGCAAGCCTGCGTCTCCAGCTACTTCGGGCATGGCTGTCAGGTTTGATGTAATGACAGGGGTCCCGGCATGCATGGCTTCCAGGATGGGAATGCCGAATCCTTCATACAGTGATGGATAGATCAGCATGCTTGCCTGGTTAAGGAGTAAGTCGAGTTCGTCGTCGGATATGAAGCCTGTAAACACGACTCGGCCTTCAAGCTTGGCAGCTGCCACTTCGGCGTCACAGATCTTCCTCATTTTCTCCTGGTACGGGGCGCCCGAGGCGCTTCCTGTGATTAGAAGATTTCCTTTGTAATCCTCATTGGAAACAATTTTGGCGAATGCCTGAATCAGTCTCGGAATGTTCTTGCGTTCGTGAATTCCACCAACGTTAAGTATGAATCCATTCTGCAAGCTGAACTTCTGTTCCAGCTGTGACTGTAGGTCTGGATCCTTTTCTGCTGGAGTACGAAGCCCGTTATAGACAACCCGGATTTTGCTTAATGGTACGCCCACTTTGCTGGCAATGTCCTGCTTCGAGTACTCCGAAACAGTAGCAACAACGTCGTTCAGTTTGCAAGCTTTCCGGATGGCCTTTT
>CBDVEQ010000220.1:0-4142 GCA_965373045.1 uncultured bacterium
CCTACGGGGGAGTCAAAGAATCCGGTTTTGGGCGGGAAGGCATCAAATACGCTATTGAAGAAATGACAGAATTGAAACTAATGGCCATCAACTTGAAAAAATTTGAATCCTAACAAGTTTACATTTGTAAGTCAGGGGCTGTTTTATATACCATATGATTGGAGAATATTTTTCCAGGTCTTCTTTTTGGAAATATCTCCCTGAGGAGATTTGAGTTAATTTTTTCATCTTGGACTTTAAAATTCGTAAAAAAGAACATGTCTTGGAAGGGGAAAGAAGATGTAGGGCCGTAGATATGGTCAAAAACTTCAGAAGCTGTGCGAAGAAAGGTTCCATAAGAATGGAAGAATACCAAACCGGGCTTTTCAAGATGTTTGTAAATGTCAGAAAAGAATTCAAGTGTGAACATCCCTAAAAAATAGGGATTAGATATTGCTATGTCAATTATGACTATATCAAATTTAACAGATGGCGGCTGCCTCCTGAGATAGCTTCTGAATTCATCTATGACTATCTCTGACCTTGAATCACTATTCACTTTTTTTTGTATGTGAGGAAAAAATTTTTCTGCTACATCGATTACAGTTTTATTCATTTCTATCGACAGGATTTTTAAGATACTCTCATACTCAAGTAATTCTAAAACCGTTCTTCCGCTACAGTACCCGAGAATAAGAACGCGACTTGCCTTATCGTCTATAAGAGCCATTGAAACTTTTGCACTGTTTCGATGCCATCCAATGTTATCACTCGAGTTTCCTGTGTTATGTTTATTGTGAATAAGTACTTCCAAGCCCATACTTCCGTCTGGCCCTAACCATTTCTCACTCCGGTCATAGACCTGGACAAGTCCATAGATATCGTCTTTATGAAAAAGCAAAGATTTTTTTATAGCCTCTGGCAGAGGCTTGAAAAAGGCTGCTGTAAAACAGGAGATAATTGTAAATAACAGGATCAGTGAAAACCTCAGAAAACGGAAATCTATCATTAGAAGGATCGCAAAGCTAGAACTCACAATTGCTACAATATACGTTGATATCATGCCAAAATAAGGGATCAATATCACTCCGTGACAAAAACCACTCAATACATTTCCAATGGTGCTTATCGCATAGACAAGGGCGATATGTTTTTCTCCAACACTGTACAGAATGTTTAAAAATAGCGAAAACGACATGCCACCCACAATAGCTGGAATAACAGTTACGAATCCAAAATAAAGAAGCACCCTTATTAAATTGAAAGGCCCGTAGATAATAAAATTCTTTGAAAAGAGGAAGAACAGGATGAGACAGATGTTTATTATCTGACTGATTAAAAAAAGTTTTCGTGCAGGAAACTTCAGACGCTGAGTCAATAGATTTCCAGAATAGGCACCGATAGCAAGACCAGCCAGAAAAACAGATATCACAAAGCTATTGGTTAAGGCTCTAGTTCCAAGTACGAATGATGCTTCACGAAGGAGGGATAATTCCATTTGGAGAGAAGTGACACCATCCAAAAAACCACACTAAATATTCGAATACTTTTCAATTCTATCTCTCCTTATTTATCAAATGCCTTTTTTGATGATTTCACTTTTTTATTATAATCCTAATTTAAACTTCCAATTACGTAATTAGCGGGGATGGTGATTTGTGAAAGTCCAAATCAGGAGAAGGATGCATTAATACTCAAGAAGATCTATTCCGCCCTGCCGTTCGATAAAGCCCGTAGGACTGACCCACTATCCCTCCGATAATGATTAAAAGGCCGGCCAATCCCTTATGGGAAAGAGAGCCGTCTTTTAAGGAATAAAGGCCGAATAACAACAGCGCCAGCCAGGAGAATCCATAAACAAAAAAAGCTGTTTTAGCGTGTCCGGCAAGAAAATATTTCCTGAACACCAAGGCGACCGATATCCCAGCCAGCAAAAGCACCAGGCCGCAGGCCAATAGAATCAGCCAGGTCCTTTGCCGCAGGCGGGCAAGAGCGGAGGAACTGAGATAGGCACCATTGATCAGTTTGAAATGACTGGCCACAAAGGGAAAAAGAAGCCTTTTGGATTGATAATACGATCTGTTTTTGGCGAATAATGCCGCGTTAAAATCATCCGCTGCTGCGATTTTATCCAAGGGAGCGACAATAACATCTTTTTGTCCGGAAATCCATTCCAGGAGGTCCTGAAATTGTTGATAGGACAGCATTTCCCGGTCCTTATCGATCTCCCTGAAGTCATAGGGGTGAAAAAGGACAACAACCACACAGGAAGAACAGGAGAATCTCACGGCGTCTTCCAGGGTGCTGCGCAGGTCTGAAAGATCGACGGTCGCCGGAAGAAAATTCAACCCGGAACTCTTATCCGGAGTGCTGTAAAGCCCGGCGGAGAAAGTCAAAAACCCAAGTTTCTCAGCTGCTTTGAGTGTATTCTTGTCATAGATATTCCAGGGAGGAATAAAAATGCCGATGTTTTGATCCAGCCGGTCTTCCAAAAATTTCTTTCCCTTCTCCATCCTTTGGAGCTGATCCGGATAACTCAGCCCCCTGAATTCCGAACCAACACCCGAAAGGTCCTTTTTGACCGTTTGATGAGAATAGCCGTGCAGGGCGGGAGCCACAACTCCGGAATGCATAAAAGTCTGCAGCAAAAATATCTTTTCTTCGCCCAGCGGCATCAACTCCTGATAAGAAGGATCCCATTCGTCTCTGGATACGATATAAGGAATGATCCCCACAGTCAGATGAAAGCGGAGCCGGGCAAAATCCTGAAAAACTTTTCTTTCGAGCTCTGTCGGGCTCCGGCTGGAATAATCGTCGTAGCGGAAAACCAGTTTTATTTTTTTCACGCTCTCCGAAAAACCGGGCACTGAAAAAGAGAACAGCAGGATTAAAAACAGGATAAATAAAGACAGCTTTTTGCTTAAAGCCGGAATTCTTTTTTTTTGAAAACTTTTCATGATTCTCTTACATCTTTATTGAAAGGTTTTGAATTGCATTTAATATATATCAAACAAAACCTTAAATCAAAACTCCCTTTGAAGATGAATTATACTGGAGATAATTCACCTTAAGATTCATCTTTTAAGATGATTCTTTCTTGAATATTGTATATATAATAATGAAGCTGAATAATGTTCCCAATGGAAAGACAGAAATGACAGGCCAAAGCCTCACAGATGATCTAAAGACGCGTGTTGCCAGGGGGGGAGCCTGGATTTTTTTAATGCGGTTTATTGACCAGGTCCTCTTTATCATCCGGATCACCATATTGGCCAGACTGCTGTCCCAATACGATTTTGGGCTTATGGGCATCGCCATGCTCACCCTGGCTGTATTGGAAACCTTTTCCCAAACCGGGATCCGGGACGCCCTTATACAAAAAAAGGGGAACACACAGGAGTATTTGAATACGGCCTGGACCATAGCGGTTCTCAGAGGCCTTGTCATTTTTACGATCCTTTTTCTGATCGCCCCGTCCGCCGCAAGATTCTTCAATGCCCCCCAGGCGCGTCTCATCATCCAGGCTTTCGGGCTCTCAGCGCTTTTTAAAGCGGCCACCAATATTGGAGTGATCTATTTCCAGAAAGAATTGGAGTTCAAAAAGCAGTTCCTTTACGAGGTTTCAGGGATCACCGTCAATTTTGTTGTGATGGTAACTTTGGCGTTCATATTGCGCAATGCCTGGGCGCTCGTTTTTGGTTTCCTTGCCCGGGCGCTCACTCAACTCATTGTCAGCTACATCATCCATCCCTACGTCCCCCGTATCAGCCTGAAGTGGAAACAGGCGAAAGAACTGCTGTCCTTCGGAAAATGGGTTTTCGGATCTACTATTTTGATCTTTCTGGTCACCCAGGGTGATGATATTTTGGTCGGCAAGATGTTGGGAGTCGCCATGCTGGGCTTCTATCAAATGGCGTACAAAATTTCCAATACACCCACAACCGAAATAAGCTACAATATTGCGCAATTGACTTTTCCCACCTATTCCAAACTCCAGGATGATCCTCCAAGGCTGAAATCCGCTTATCTCCGATTCCTACAAATGACATGTTTTCTTTCTTTTATCGCAGCAGGCCTGATCTTTATTCTGGCGCCTGATATCGTGGAAGTCTTTTTGGGAAACAAATGGATGCCCATGGTTCCGGCCATGCAGATCCTCGCCC
>CBDVEQ010000221.1:0-4118 GCA_965373045.1 uncultured bacterium
GAAAATGAATCTTCTTACTGTAAAAAAAGTTATTCCGATCAGCACCAGGATCGCCATGATATCAACAACCATGGAGAAGAACAGACCTAAATTTGTGTCTCCAAAAAGGAAAAAATGCGGGAAAAATCCCTCTAGAATATGGTTGAGCGACATGGTATCAAATGTCAAAGCACTATAAAAAATAAACACATGCATCAGGCCGGTGAAAGCCCTTTCGTTTTTCAGGATACATTTTTGCAGAAGGATTTTAGGCAGAGCACCCCATATTCTTCTAATGAGATTTTTGAACCTTTTATTAGGAAGTCCTGCTATCACTATTCGAATGCGATAGTAAACAGGAACTGCAAAGGCTGTAAAGGTTAATAGAAGCACGAGCCCAAAAACGAATTTACCTGTGAAAGAAAGCATTTGCCCTCCTATTAAAAATCGTAAGCCAAACCTAAACGAAATACTCTAGGAGACTGGATTTCTGTTGCGTAACGCAATGGATATATTGGACCTGTCCACTCATTTTCTTCTGTTGCCAGGCCCCGGTTAAGGATATTGAAAATATCCAAAATAATGCGGAATTTTTTTTCTCCGAAACAGAAGGTTTTTTCCAGGCGGACTTCAATGGTTCTGTTATACTCGTATCTGGATACACCGCGCGGATGAGCCTGTATATAAAAAGGTCCTTGATTCATGCCGGTTACAATGATCTTGCGGGCGAACGGCTGTCCGTCATAATACTTGATGACACAAGCAAACCGGAATCCAAGAGGCATTAGATAGTTTAATCCGATCCTGCCCACATATGCACGGTCAAATCGCACCCTACCGCGGGCATTGATAAGAGTGTTGGGATTGTCATAGAGAGTTCCTATAACGCCGTCATCATTCTCCCATTCGGTATTGCCCGGATTGGTCGTTCCTGTGGCTGTAGTGGCAGTCAAGGAAAAAAAGAATGTAAATGTTTTTCCAAACTTTTTGATAAGAGTCAGATCTGCTCCGTAGTATTTGGTGATCCTTTTTTCTCCCACGTCGTTGGTAAGAAGAAAAAAGTCCTGCCCAAGGGTTTCCGAGTTCTGGTTATAGACAACAAAAATCAGGTCATCGTGGGTGTTGAACACTCTATCGTCCCCAATATCGAATATATTCTCCGGAGAATAAGAAGAAAAAGGTACACCTGTGTTTAGGGTTTCTATAAGGTTTCGAGTCTCGCGGATAAAACCGCTCAGAGTGAGTATCCAGCCCGGGGTAAAAGATTTCAAATATGAAATAGATAATTCATCTGTACAAGGCCTCTTGAGTTCAGGGTCGATATCCGAATAAAAAGCACCTTCTCTTCGAAGGAGGGATGATTTTTCGCCTGGCTGGAATTGGCCGTCCTGGTTGGCATCGTTCCAACTATAGACCAATCCTCCCAGGGCATCAGGGTGACCATATGTCAGATAGGAGAGAGGCAGGGCATAATAATATCTTGCAAGAGAGATCTTGAGAGCTGAAGACTTATCCCTGGACAGGGGAATTGTCATGCCGAAGCGGGGAGAGATATTGAGCCATGTGATTTTCGCTCCTTCATCCTGTACTGTTGATCCGGGTATCCAGCCTCTGCTGTAGGCCAGTTGAGCCCCGAAATAGATGGAAAATAAATTGCCAAGGGTGATGGTATCCTGAAAGATCCCACTCAAGTGAAATGCCGATTCCCGGTGAAGGACCGGAGTATTGAAGAAAACAACTTCCAAAGGATCATTATTGAAAAAACGGAGATGAAGATTTTCAAAAATGTCCGTATCCGAGGTTGAAGAGCTCAATCTGGCCTGCACTCCATACTGCAGGTGATGTTGTGCTTTCCCGATGTTTTTTATAAAGGAATCGCCCTGGAACAGGAATGTAAGCAGGTCTCGGGACTCATGGTTGACAAAAGGGGTCGAGCCTGATGGGATCATTCGGAAGATCTCGTATCCGTGCTGCATCCTGTCATTTTCCTGAGGATCGAAGTTCAGTTTTCCATGAGCATAACTAAGACCGGTTTTAAAGGCATGATTCTCACCGACTCGTGTTTTCCAGATCGCCTGAAGGACATTAAAATAGTCTTTACGAATAGAGGTTGCTGAAAAGGGGATATTACGGTCTGCGCCATAAGAGTTATTGGATCGGATCTGTCCGGTCCACAAAAGCTTAAATGAACTTGAATCGGCTTGATAGTCCAGGCTGAATAGTCCTGAAATCAGGGATGATTTATCATATTCTTCAAACTCAGCGATGTTTCTGGATGTATCGTTGGCAGAGATAGAAGAATAATAGTAGAGTTTATTTTGGACAAGAGGTCCTGAGAAATGAAGATTCCCATTGATCATGGAATTGAAAGAGTGGTTTTCCAATATTCCTTCTTTTTGCAGGGCAGGAGAAATATTGCTGCTCTGCAGAAGGGAGTCTATGAAATAAACTTCCAGACCGCCTGAGTAATCATCATTTCCATTACGGGTGATGAGGTTAAAAGCCCCTCCGGGTGAGAGAACCTGGACCGGATGGGCCGCATTAGTCAGTTGAGTAAATCCCAGGGAAAAGAAATCCGGATGAAATAAAGGAATTCCAGTTTGATAGGGATCGCCCACATCTATCCCATTCAGATAATATTCGGTCTGAGTCCAGGACACGCCACCTCTAGAGCTAAAGAGCCCCGGTATATTTCCCCAGAGTCCGCCTACGTCAATGCGGTTAGTTGTCGCGGATAAGTCCTGATTCTCCACGAGGTGCCAGATATTGTGGGCTGAAGGCATATGATAGATGTTGGATTCATTTAGCACGGTTTGATGTGTGTTACTCGCATAATCCAGGCGTTGAAGCTTTGAGGAAGACATAATGTCTTTTGTGCCAAGGATGAGAGTGATATCCATATAAAGCGATTGTCCTGGTTCAAGGAATATTTCCTCTTGGTAGAGAGGATGATATCCTTCACATTCGATGTGAAGAGAATAGAGGCCCGGGGAAACTCCAATAAGGAAAAAGATGCCTTCTTGATCGCTCAAGACTGCTTGAGAATTGTCCTGTTTATTTTTTATCAGCAGAAAATGTGCGCCGTGAATAGGATTATTGGCCTCACCGACCACGCGTCCCCACAGCAAAGCGCTGTCAAACGCAAAGCTTGAGGAACACAGAGAAATAATGAGAAAAAAAACGGCGCAAAATAGTGTGAATATTCTTTTTAATTGAAAAATCAACAAATCTCTCCTTTCCTGAATGATAAATATTGAATAATATTTATCACCATTTTGGGATTCACTGTCAAGTGCTTTTCTTTTCGCTTGATCCCGTGAACCCTAGAATCCTTCAACCCTTAGACTTTGCCCCTTTGCATCAATTGATTGGGACGGGGTATAATACATCAAAACTGATGAAATCTTTGGCAAAAAAGGAATACAAGATGAAATATGATCTAATAGTCATCGGTGGCGGCCCGGGAGGATACGTAGCTGCCATCAGAAGTGCACAGCTAGGAAAGCAAGTGGTCGTTGTTGAGGAAGCCACTTTAGGCGGTGTCTGTATGAACAGCGGGTGCATTCCAACAAAATATTTACTGAATCAGACAAAAAAATATAAGGATATTAAAGCCAACAAAAATTTCACCGGGCCTGTGGATCAGATCGGATATGATTGGGACCAGGTTTTGGCTGGCAAACAAAAGATCGTTGCGCGTTTAATCAAAGGGACCGAATTTCTTCTTCAGAACAATTGTGTGACGGTGATTCAAGGGAAAGCCTTACTTTTGCCGGATCATAAGATCCAGGTGATCCAGGAAGACAAAAAACTTTTACTCGAGGCAGAAAACATCATTTTGGCTACAGGCAGTCGTCCGGCTGAACTCCAATTCTTGAAAATAAATGGAAAGGATATCTTGTCCAGCCGGGATGCCCTGGAACTTAAAAAAATCCCGGAATCCATGGTCATTATTGGAGCCGGGGCCGTAGGCCTGGAGATGGGTGTGATTTTCCAGCGAATGGGCACAGATGTGATCGTACTGGAATTGATGGCGGGAATTCTTCCGGGATGTGATGTGGAAATGGTGACAAGGCTGGAAAGGCTGCTCAAGCGTCAGGGGATGAAGATCCATACCATGAGGAATGTCGAAAAGGTAG
>CBDVEQ010000222.1:0-4058 GCA_965373045.1 uncultured bacterium
AATTAAAAATATGAACCACAGGAGATCAAATGAAAATAGCTATTTCAACAGATAATGGTAACGTTTCCGCTCATTTCGGCCGATGCGCTTCCTATACTATTTATGACACTAATGAGAGCAAAATCTTGGCCAAAGAAGAAATACCCAATCCCGGTCACGAACCGGGATTCTTACCCCAATTCCTTTCAGAAAAAGGAGTCCAATGCATTATTGCCGGTGGCATGGGTCCAAGGGCTCAAGCACTTTTTGTACAGAAAAACATCAAAACGGTCACCGGTGTCCAAGGGGCCGTAGACGACGTGATCCAAAAATATTTGAACCAAGAACTCGAGGCAGGAACAGACCTTTGTGATCATGGAGGGGAAGGAGCAGGACATGATGTCCACGAATACCGTCACGATTCCCCAGTTCAAACTAATTCTCAAGCTACAGGTCCAAGAATATGTGTGACTTCAATCGGCCCGGATATGGAAGCAGAAGTGGACCCAAAGTTTGGCCGGGCCAACTATTTTTTAATCATTGATCCGAAAACATCGGTAGTAGAGGTCATAGAAAATCCAAATAGAGATGTTGCTCAAGGATCAGGGATTCAATCTGCACAGCTTATTTCCAGTAAGAATGTCGGCATCGTTTTTACAGGATCATGCGGGCCAAAAGCCGGAAGTGTTCTCCAATCCGCAGGGATTCAGGTGAAAACCGAGGTTAGTGGTCAAGTGAAAGATGTTCTCGCAAATTTCAAAACCCAGGTGAAGTAATAGCAACCTCCATCTACTCTCAACCGGAGTCGGATGCCAGCAAAGCCTTCATGAAAATTGCCGATAAAATCATGAAGACACAATAAGCGGCATGAGTACATATCCTTAAGGAGTTGGACATGGCAAAAATTGGAATCATCATCTGCGGACGTTACCAGGACTGCGGAGGAGGAAAGTGTTTCAGGGCAATAAGAGAAAGAGTTGGAGCCTTTTCACGGTATCCTAAAGATGAGCCTCTCGAAATCGTCGGTTATTCTTACTGTGGAAGCTGTCCCGGGGGAAATATTGAGTATGTCCCTGAAGAGATGAAAAACAACGGCGTCGATGTAATCCATCTGGCAACGGGTTTGATTGTTGGTTATCCTCCCTGCCCGCGCATCCGGCATTTTAAAGAATTTATAGAAACTCATTATGACATTCCTGTGGTCATTGGAACGCACCCGATTCCATTAAATTACCTAAAGGCACACGATCAATTAACTTTCTGGAATAAGATGAACATGAAAGAGATTGTCGGTGATCTGATGGAAGAAAACAGAGATATCATGGAAGCATATAATTAATGTGATTAAGTGGAGGGTAAAATGCAAAGAAAAAATCAAGGACAAGTCAGAGGAGGTGGTCGCAGCCGAATGAACGGAAAAGGTTCTGGCCCGAGTGGATACTGTGTTTGCCCCTCTTGTGGCGCCAAGGTCCCGCATAAGGCAGGCATTCCCTGTAACCAGATTGATTGTCCGAAGTGCAACATGAAGATGATGCGATAAGAGTCAATAAAATGCCGATATATGAATACCAATGCCAAGACTGTGGAAAAGTCACTGAAGTTTTTGTCCGAATGGTGAAACAAGAAATTGATTTATCCTGTTTGCATTGTAACAGCAAAAATCTTCAGAAGATATATTCAACGCCTTCTTTCGTCAGAATGGGAAATTCAACCTTTAAAGGTTCAACCTGCTGCGGAGCAACAGAGCGATGCGATAGGCCGCCCTGTACGGATGAAGGAGTATGTCAGAAAAATTGAATAACATCCAATGATCCTATCTATAGCCAGCGGTAAAGGAGGAACAGGAAAGACGATCCTTACTGCCTCGTTTGCGGCATTAGCCCGAAACAAAGTTATGGTTGACAGTGATGTTGATGCTGCCAACCTCTATCTGCTTCTGCATCCAGAAATCAAGGAAACCTACTCCTTCTCCGGAGGGAAAAAAGCCCTTCTTTTTCCCGAAAAGTGCACCATGTGTGCCAACTGCGTTGAGGCCTGTCGATTTGATGCCATTAGTGAAAATGAAGAAGGAAGAATCCTTATTGATACAATATCATGCGAAGGGTGTGGTGTTTGTTCTTTTGTCTGCCCTGAAGAATCGATAGAAATGACCAGCAGTATATCGGGGGAGTGGTTCGTCTCAAAAACAAAATACGGACCCTTTGTCCATGCCAAATTGGGAATCGGAGAAGAAAACTCGGGTAAATTGGTAACAGAAATCAGAAAGAAATCCACGGAAATCGCCGCAGAAAAGAGCCTGGATTATGTTATCATCGATGGCTCCCCCGGAATAGGATGCCCTGTAATCGCCTCTCTAACAGGTACAGATATAGCCATAGTGATCACGGAACCTTCCCTCTCGGGCATTCATGACATGGAGCGTGTCATACAAATGGCAGATCACTTCAAGATAAAAACGGCTTGCTGTATAAATAAATTCGACCTAAACGAAAAAAATTCAAACCACATAGAAAATTGGTGTAAAAAAAAGTCGATCCCTTTCCTCGGTAAAATCTCTTACGATGAGGAAGTGACAAACTCTATGCTCCAGGGAATTCCTTTGATCGAATACACGGATCATTCCGTTTCAGGAGAAATAAAAAACATTTGGGAAAAATTAATCCTTTTGTTGAAAATATAGATCTTTGAAGATTGAAAAGCTCAAATTGTATTCGACTCGGCTATGCAGGGATGCCGCAAGAGACTATAAAAAGGCTTTCGCAAAATCTCTAGGATGTCTTGGATTTTTTCCGGAGATAAATTCTCAATAAAATAAAAAAGGAGGAAAAATCATGAAAAAAACGGTTATAATATCTGGTTTGGTTTTTATTTCATTTCTTTTTATTTCTCAGGGACTTTTTGCACAAAGATATTTAAGAGGAGGTCCCGGAATCGAAGGCGATTATTACAAGCTCAATTTAACACAGGAACAGATCGAGAAGATCGATAAACTTGAGATTGAACTCGAAAAAGAGCTTTCTCCTATGTTCTCCAAGCTTAGATCTAACTATATGGAATTTGAAGAACTCGAAGCACAGAGAAGCCCTGATATGACTAAAATTAAAAAAATATTGGATGCGATTTATAAACTTGAAGACGAAATTCAAAATAAAGAAATATCATACGAAAATAAGATCAGAGACTTATTGACAGAGGACCAGAAGGCTTCAATTGATTCTTATTATGCCTATGGTAGAGGCAGGGGCGGTTTCGGCAGAGGAAATTTTGGGCGCGGTTACGGACGCTATGGTGCTGGGGTCGGGCAAAACTACATGGGACGAGGTACTGGCAGGTTGGGTCGCGGTTCTTATGGCTATGGGAATGTCGTTACAAGAGGCCTTGGTAGAAATATGGGATATCTCGGTCGAGGCGCAGGACGGCTAGGCTATGGCAATGACCGTTTTTTACTTGGTGTACGATACGGCAGAGGACCCTGCGGAGCCGGATTGGGAAGATGGTACCGTATGGGTTACGGCAGAGGCCGCTGGAACTGGGATAAATAAAAAATCATTTAAAAAAGGCCTACAATGTTAAAAAACAGCGATCTCGAGAAATATGCCAACGAACTACAAGGACAGATCATGGAGCAGATAAAGCAGCGATACACATAGACCGTCATCGACCTCTGGCAGAATCCTAAAAATTTCCGCAAGATAGACTCACCCGACGGCTACGCGAGAGTTAAGGGACCATGCGGGGACACCATAGAGATGTTCCTTAAGATGAAGGACAAAAGGATATTTGAATGCACGTTCAATACAGACGGTTGCGGAACCACTCTGGCTTGCGGGAGCGCTGCGACAGAACTCGCAATGAACAAGACATTCATCCAAGCGCTAGCCAGTGTGGGAACAGACGCTATCTTAAAAAAGTTAGGCGGACTACCCAAAGAGGACGTTCACTGTGCTCAACTCGCTGCCGAAACTCTACGAAAAGCATTGGCCGTCCAGCTCTACCAGAAACAGAATCCCTGGAAGAAACAGTACAGATAATCATGAAGTTGAGAGACTGTTTAGACTGGAGATTATAATGGCTTTATA
>CBDVEQ010000223.1:0-4026 GCA_965373045.1 uncultured bacterium
AACCACATCCTGATTAAATTATTCAAAAAAATTAATAAATCAACCGGGTTGGCACTGGATATTCCCTGCGGGTACGGGAGATTTTCAAAGTTTTTTCGTGAAAGAGGTTTTACCCTTGTCAGCAGCGATTATTCCTATCAGATGGTCAGGAGGGCTGTTGAAAGATTAGAGCACGACCCGATTGTCCTCGGCATTGCCGCTGATGCAAAAAAGAACCTTCCTTTCAGATCCAATTCCTTTGATGTCCTCCTTTCCATGCGCTTTTTTCACCATGTTCACGAACCTGAAGAACGGAAATTTATCCTCAGAGAATTCGCAAGGGTGTCTCAAAACTGGATCATGATCTCTTATTATCAAACAAATTTCCTCCACCAACTTCAAAGAAAAATTCGAAAGATTTTAAGAAAAAGTCAGGCAAATATTAAGATGATCTCGCGGAAGGAACTCAAATCGCTGTTGGAGGAGGCCGGATTAAGTATCGTAAAAGTTATCCCTTTACTAAAGGGGATTCATGCACAAAATATCGCCCTTATATCCAAATTGGATCATTTATGAGTGTAGTTTAAATGGCAATTTCGGGATGAAAATTCTGGTAAACTCCTTCGGTCTCTCTTAAGTCAAACTCACCATTCTTAAATATCTTTAAACAAGCATTAGCTACCCGAGAGTCGTAGAGAATACCGCTGTTTTTCTGGATCTCATCCAGTGCTTTATCCAGTCCGAGAGCCGGTCTGTAGGGTCGATGAGAGGCCATAGCCTCAACCACATCTGCAACAGCCAGGATCTTAGCTTCGATCATGATATCTTTTCCCTTAAGATTTTGGGGATATCCTGAGCCATCGATCCTTTCATGATGTTGTTTTATGACCATCGCAACCGGCCAGGGAAATTCAATCGCCTTGAGGAGATCATATCCGACCTGCGGATGTGATTTGACCAGATTGAATTCCATGGTAGTCAAACTTCTGGGAGAACTCAAGATCTCCGCAGGAATAAAGATCTTTCCGATGTCATGAATAAGGCCTGCGATTCGTATCCCATCTATCATATCCTGAGAAAGTCCAATCTCCATGGCAATGGCCCGGGCCAGGTCAGCAACACGCCGTTGATGCCCGGCCGTGTAAGGATCCCGGATTTCAATTGTGTGTTCGAACGCCTGAATGATCGCTCCCAGGGTTTTTCGCAGTTTGTTCAAATTTGTTTCAAGCTCTGATTCTACACGACACCTGACATTTCTGTCTTGAAGGGCCAAAATCCCATAGACAAGACTCTCAACCAGTTCAGTAAAATATTTGACCTCTTCTTCTTTGAAAACATCCGATTCCCCGGAATAGATACACAAGGCGCCAAAGGCTTTCGTTTCGTTAAAAAGAGGAAGAGCCAGCACAGAAGCATAACCCTGCTTCAGGGCCTCTCCCCTCCAGGATATTATAGCTTCATCCGTGAGGATATCCGTAATAACAACCGGCTTTCCTGTTATAATTGTTTTGCCAGCAGGACATATGTCCGCACCGTTGACCTTCCAACTGAGCTTAATGGATTCCAGATACTTGCCAACAGATCCTGCATGGGCCATAGGTTGGATGGATTTTCCATCATCATTCCGCGCGACTCCGATCCACGCCATTCGGTAATCACCAAGGCGAATGATCTGTTCACAAACCATTTGTATCAATTTATAGCTTTTATTTGCACGCACCAGGTCCCGTTGGCAGGCAATAAGGATATCAAGAGCTTGCTGGTTTCTATCAAGCTTTTTTTTATTCGGAAATTTTGTTTTCCCGGTATTTATATCAATCATAACATTGTCTCCGCAAAAACCTATACCTCTGGTTATTCATAAATGAAAGCAGTAATTTAGTCGCACAAACCCGCCTTTCATTGAAAATAAAATAGTATTAAAGAATTTGAGGCCTTGTTTTATTGACAACTATCTAATCCTGGGATATACACATAAAGACTCAAACCTGATCAAATAGAAAGGAAACAGACAGGAGGAATCTTCAAATGACTAACATATTTTCAAAAAAAATGTTTCTCTTTATAACTATTGCCATTGTAGTATTCGGGCTATCGGCTATTAACATAGCCGGTCATGTTCAACCCACAGATAACCTCTTCAGAAATTTACATTATAGAAACCTGGGACCATTCAGGGCCGGGGCCTGGGTTGGTGATATCGCTGTTCCGGAAAACCCGGGACCCGACCATAGATATTCTTTCTATGTAGCCTCCCGGAATGGGGGAGTCTGGAAAACGGTCAACAACGGAACAACTTTTAAACCCATTTTTGATAATTACGGTGTCAATGCCATCGGAGCGATTGAAGTGGCCCCTTCTGATCCAAATATTCTCTGGGTCGGGACCGGAGAGGATTCCTATGCACGGTCATCCTATTCCGGAAACGGCATTTATCGATCCAAGGATGGAGGAAAAACATTTCAGAATATGGGATTAAAGGACTCTCACCATATCGGCAGAATCATCATTCACCCCAAAGACCCGAATATTGTCTATGCAGCAGTGATGGGGCACCTTTTTTCTGAAAACACTGAGAGAGGCGTCTTTAAAACGGTCGATGGGGGCAAGTCCTGGGAAAAAGTTCTTTACTTCAACGAAAAGATCGGAGTGGTCGATCTCTGTATGAACAGGACAGATCCGGACATCCTTTATGCAGCCTCTTATGAGAAGGTGCGGCTGCCCTGGCATTATGAAGCAGGTGGGGAAGGAAGCAGGATCTACAAAACTGTAAACGGCGGGAAAACATGGATCAAGCTTACCCAGGACCTTCCTGAAGGAAAGCTTGGTCGTATCGGTATTGATATCCATCGCGCAAATCCTGATATCCTCTATACAGTGATTCAGAACCTCAATCCAAAACCAGCTCTTGTTCAAAAAACAGTAAAAGAGTTCAACGCATTTACAGATCACTCCTATGACGACTTGATCGGAGGAGAGGTTTACCGCTCGGATGACGGGGGGGAGACCTGGAAGAAAGTGAGCGATCCCAAAGTCGATGTCTCAGGCAAGGCGGCATATTCCTTCAACGAGATCACCGTCGATCCAAAAAACCCTGATAAAGTTTTTATCATCGGAGTCAGCATGCAGTACTCACTCGACGGCGGTAAAACCTGGCCCCGATGGCCGAAGAAAAAACGTTTTTTGCGGAATTTCGGGGATGTCAGAACATTCTGGATCGATCCACAGGATCCAGAACATATGATGCTCGGCAGCGACGGCGGTATGTATCACTCCTGGGACGGCGGTCACACCATGTTTCTTCTCTATCAGATCCCGATGGGAGAAGTTTATGACGTCGAGATCGACAATGCCGAACCCTATAACATTATTGCAGGCCTGCAGGATCATGAAGCATGGAAAGGCCCAAGCAACGCGTGGTCCGGCAGCATTGGCATCGAGGACTGGGTTATCGTCGGGATGTGGGACGGAATGTACACCTCAGTCAATCCGCAGAACAACCGCTGGCTGTATTTCACCACCCAGTTTGGCAAACATCACCGTGTAGATCAGCTTAAAGGAGAAAGATGGGAAATCACCCCTAAAGCCTCCAAGGGTGAACCTTTCTACCGCTATACATGGACCACGCCTATTGTCCTTTCTCCTCACAATCCGGATATTTTATATACCGGCGGACAGATGCTCCTTCGATCTCTGGATCGCGGGGATAACTGGGAAGAAATCAGCCCGGACCTGACGACCAATGATCCGGTCAAGATCGCCGGTCAGGGACATATCATGTTCTGTACTATCACCACGATCTCCGAATCCCTGAAAAAGGCCGGTGTTATCTGGATAGGAACAGACGATGGCCGAGTCCATCTCACCAGAGACCATGGCGCCCACTGGGAGGATATGACACATAAAATCGAAAAAGCCGGAGGCCCCAAAAATACCTGGGTCAGCCGTGTATCAGCCTCGCACCATAACACCGGCACAGCCTATGTAACCAAGTCCGGCTACCGTGAAGAGGTCTTTGGTCCCTTTATATACCGCACCCGGGATTTC
>CBDVEQ010000224.1:0-4013 GCA_965373045.1 uncultured bacterium
CCGTATGATGACCGTTCCTGATTCTGTATCATCCGGACTTTGAATGGAGAAGATGGCTTGTTTTTCCAGGTCTGAGATCACCTGTGGATTATGGATCAAATCGCCCAGAGTGACCAATTTTCCGGTCGTGTGTTTTCGTGTGTCCTGGGCCATACGGAGGGCTCTTTTAACTCCATAGCAGAGTCCACAGTCTTTTGCGATTTTAATCTCCATTTTTGTCTAAAAGCGAAAACGATAGTCTACACAGAATTCCCCCTTTTTGTCAACCTAAATACAGGTAAAATTTGAACTTAGGGCTGTTTTGGTGGAGAAAGGAAAGCACTGATCCCGCTTTTTTTGACCGCGGAAGCGGATGGTATATTCTTGATGCGGATTTCTTTATCAGGTTCCAGGTCCCGGAGGCCGGAGATCAAGGCCTGGATTGCAGCCAGGTGACGGCCGACACGAACTTTGAGCGGGATCCCGTTTTCATCCCATGGTACAAAGAGGAGTCCGAGATTGGATGCTTTGGAATAATTCTTATCTTTGCCTTCAATGATCAGGGAAGGCGAGGACCTGCCTTTTAATCGTCCTTGAGAAGCATTAGCTGTCTCAAGCAGAATGGATCTTGCCGGTGTGGTGTCGCCCCACTCCCTGTGGCTGAGGCCGCGCAGTAATGGAGGCGAGGCTTCGAGTCGGAATTCCAGGCCTTCAAGCTGGAGCTCCAAAAGAGCCATTGCGGCAAGCTCTGCGCTGTTCTCATGGAAAACGATCGCGTTGATGACCGGGTATTCCGGTGCGGCTTCGTGAAGGTCTGCGCTCGGATAAAGAACATCGTCTGCATGCATGCTCCTGAATTCCCGTCCGGATATCAGACATAGAATCAGTGTAAATATCAAAAGAAATCCGCCTGATAGGATGTTTTGGGGGATTCTTTTTTCTTGGGGAGCACTCATGGCAGGCTCACATTACTTTAAAAAACTTGAATTGTAAATGCCGGGATCTGTGTCGGGTTGATTAAAACAAAAATCCTCTGTAGGATAAAGTCAGGTTAACTTGGAGGATTGAGATGACTTTGGATGAATTGAAAAAGAATGCGGTTGATCATCTGGAACTGTTGAGGAGAAAAAAGCCTCTTATTCACAATATCACAAATTATGTCGTCATGAATTACACGGCCATGGCACTATTGGCTGCCGGGGCTTCGCCTATTATGGCCCATGCCCATGAAGAAGTGGAAGAACTGACATCAATTGCAGGCGCTCTGGTTTTAAATATTGGCACCCTCACACCCTACTGGGTGGATTCCATGATAATTGCGGGAAAAAAAGCCAATGAAATGGATATTCCTGTCATTCTTGATCCGGTAGGGGCAGGTGCGACCCGATTGAGAACAAATTCGGCAAAGAGGATTTTAAACGAGATTGAAGTCAGTATTATCCGGGGGAATGCGTCCGAAGTCCTGTCCCTGGCTGATGAGCGGTCAAAGACCAAGGGAGTTGATTCCCTCCATTCTGTGGATGAAGCTGCGGCTGCCGGAAAGATCCTGGCGCGGGAACTGCAGACTGTTCTTGCAATAACCGGCAAGGTCGACCTTATCACGGACGGGACTTCAACATTCAGAGTTATTAACGGGCATCAGATGATGGGAATGGTGACCGGGACAGGCTGTGCGGCTACCGCAGTGATCGCAGCTTTCCATGCGGTCGATTCTGATCCCGTGGCCTCTGCAGCTGAAGGTCTGGCGTATTTCGGCCTGGCCGGTGAGAAGGCGGCAGTAGAAACAAATGCTCCCGGCACCTTTCAGGTGCGGCTTCTGGATCATCTCTACCTTATCGATAGGAAGGGCTTTGAGCAGGGTATCAGGATCATTCAGGATGTCTGATGAAAAACATCGATTATTCGCTCTACCTTGTCACAGACCGGCCGCTGTGCCTGGGAAGAGATCTTATTCATGTCGTTAAGGAGGCGGTGGCAGGAGGTGTGACCCTGGTGCAGTTGAGAGAAAAGAATGCTTCAACCAGAGAGTTTCTGGAGATCGCGGTGGAGATCCGAAAAATCCTGCAAGGGACGTCTGTCCCCCTGATCATCAATGACAGGATTGATATTGCGCTGGCCCTGAATGCGGAGGGGGTTCATCTGGGAAACATCGATATGCCTTATAAGAAGGCCAGGGAGATCCTGGGCCCGGACAAGATCATCGGACTGTCAGCAGAAAGTATGAAGGATGCCATGGCTGCTTCAAGGCTTGGAGCCGATTACTTGGGAGTCAGCCCGATCTTTACCACTCCAACCAAGCCTGAACTGGAAACAGGTCTTGGCCTGGAAGGGCTGCGGAAAATACGCAGTGTAACCGAGCTGCCTCTTGTAGCCATCGGGGGGATGAATGTCTCTAACTGCAGGGCTGCCGTTGAATCCGGAGCTGATGGGATTGCTGTCGTGTCTGCCATCTGCTCAGTTCCGGATCCCGGACTTGCGGCAAGAGCGCTCCTTTCTGAAGTCAGAAAAGGAAAACAAAAACGAAATGAAGCTTAAAGACATCGGCGAATTCGGTTTTATCGACCGTGTAAAACCGCTTTGCCAGGTCACAAAAAAAGGGATCATCAAAGCCATCGGAGATGACTGCGCTGTTTATAAGGGAAGCGGAGAAGACAAAGCAGTCCTTTTCACCACTGATATGCTGGTGGAGAATGTCCATTTTCTTCTGGATCAGATCACGCCCTTTGAGTTAGGCTATAAAACCTTGGCAGTCAACCTGAGTGACATTGCCGCCATGGGGGGAAAGCCCTTGAATGCCTTTCTGTCTATTGCTGTTCCAGAAAGAATAACAGTCGATTTTTTGGATGAGCTGTATTCGGGAATTATGTCTCTGGGACGGCAGTATCATGTTAATGTGCTAGGAGGAGACACAACCGGGTCAAAGAATGATCTTGTATTGAATATCGCTCTGACCGGAGAGGCAGAAGAATCCAGCCTCCTGTTCCGGGGCGGCGCTCAGGTTGGAGATATAATCTATGTTAATGGATATCTGGGAGAATCTGCCGCCGGATTGGAGGTTATTCTTAAAGATGTAGATTTAGATGAAACTGTGAAAAGATATCTGGTCAAAACCCATCTTTTGCCTGAGGTATATATTGCAGAAGGAGCTTTTTTGGCTGAAACAGGAGATGTGACGTCCTGTATTGATGTTTCGGATGGGATCTCAAGTGATCTGGGCCATATCTGCAGGGAAAGCGGCTGTGGCGCTTTGCTTTATGAAGAGGATCTTCCTGTCTCGGATGAACTCAAAGTGTTTGCGGAAACCACAAAGAAAAAACCGTTGGACATCATCTTATCTGGTGGAGAAGATTATAAACTGCTTTTCACTGTCCGGAATAATAAATCGGATGCACTGGAAAAAAGCTTTCAGAATAAATTCGGGCGCCCGTTGTTTTGTCTTGGGGAGATTATAACCGGGAATGATGTTTTTCTGAGAAACAGAGGAGGGGAGGAGCGGCCGATTAAGCCCTTAGGCTGGAACCATTTTTAATTCTGCGAGAAGTTCTTGAATGATTTTTTTAACTGTAACAATCTTATTGATACGATATGCATTCTGACCGCAGAAAATGAGGCCGTTATCCACATCACCTTCATAGGCGTTCACAAGGGCTAGAGCAATACAATATTTTGCTTTATCGACATGACAGGCTGTAAGACATCGAAAAAAACATTTTATATCCAGCCTTCCTTTCGCTTCAAGAACCTTTAAGAAACGATTATTTATGGCCCTTCCAGGCATACCTACAGGGCTATTAATAATAATGATGTCCTCTTTTTTTACATCCAGATAGGTTTGCTTGAATTCCTGCGAAACATCGCACTCTTCGGTACAGACAAAACGGGTACCCATCTGAACGCCTGAAGCGCCCATGGAAAGCATCCGCGCAATGTCTTCTCCGTTATAAATACCTCCTGCGGTGATAACGGGTATTTTCCTTCCATATTTATCTTCATAGGTTTTAATGAGTTCCAGGACTTCTGGTAGAAGTTTTTCC
>CBDVEQ010000225.1:0-3904 GCA_965373045.1 uncultured bacterium
TGGCGCGCCAGGAGAGACTCGAACTCCCGACCCGCTGCTTAGAAGGCAGCTGCTCTATCCAGACTGAGCTACTGGCGCACTCAATGGGAAAAGTTAATATAGCCTAAAACGAGGTTATTTTCAATATCGGGGAGACCGGATTCGAACCGGTGACCTCCTGCTCCCAAGGCAGGCGCGCTAACCAGGCTGCGCTACTCCCCGCAATTCTTCTTTACGACCAGGCGAATGCCTATGATACACTCCCCTTCAAAAAAATCAATAGCCTGACCTGGATTCCCGTTCCCCGATCAGAGTCGAGAGCCTGTCCTCAACCTGATTGGGGAACAAGCTTCACGGGAATGACGACTTGTTTTTCATTTTCTCTTTAGCCCTTTTTCAATCTCGTCTTTTGTGATCCTTACTACAATAGGCCTTCCATGAGGGCAGAGGGATGGATTGGCCGTTTTGAACAGTTCTTCTGCCAAATATGTCATCTTTTCCGGTGTCAGCGGTTCTCCGTATTTTACGGCCGCCTTACAGGCCATGGTCGCCAGCATTTTTTTTCTTTTCTCCTCGACCTTCTTCTCCCGGACATCTTCCAGAAGGGACAGAAAAACGTCTCTGGCATCTTCATCATTGAACATGTCCGGATACTCTTTCAGAGCATAACTCTTGCCGCCCATAAATTCGACCCCGAATCCCATCTCTTCTAAAAACGACCCATGGCTCTCTAGCGCCAGTTCCTGCTCGGATGAAAGCTCAAAAAGGATGGATAACAGACTCAATTTGCGCGGCCATTGTTTTTTTTGATCGATATCCAGAAACCGGTCAAAAAGCACCCTCTCATGAGCATTGTGCTGGTCGATGATAAAGATCCCTTCCTGGTCGACTGCCACGATGTAAGCATTCAGATACTGCCCCAGAACCCTGGGATAGGATCTTTCTTCTTCCTCCTCCATTGGAAACGATACTGGCTTTTCAGAGATCATATCAGGAATAAGACGTTTCTGATTGTATTCAAGGCTTTGGGAGTGCGGCTTATCCTTAATCCAATACCGGGGTGTCTCCTCATTCGCAGGAGCATAGATCTCTTTTACACCTTTTTCTCTCAGAACAGCCTGCTGGATGCTTCTGAATACAAACTGAAAAACAGGACGGGAATCCTTGAACCTAACCTCTGATTTGGTGGGATGAACATTGACATCCACATCTGCATATGGGACTGTCAGGAATAAAAATCCTTCTGCAGAACGATCCTTTTCCAGAAAACCCCGGAAAGCCTGGTTAAAGGCGGCCTGAATGGTTTTTTCCTTGACCGGGCGTTTATTGACAAAAAAGAGCTGCCTGCTTCTGTCCCTCCGTCCGTTTGGAGGTAAAGACACAAACCCGTATAGGTGCCAGTCTCCATCCCTGTAATCCACTTCCATCAGGATTTCCAGGACGGATTTTCCATAGATCTGAAAAATCCTTTCCTTAAGACCTGCCACAGGAGGATGGTTGAATAACTCCCGCTGCCCGTGACGGAGGGAAAACCGGACATTCGGATAAGCCAGCGCAGCATATGTCAGATACTTGGCGATCAAAGTCAGCTCAGACCGTTCCGTACGCAGGAATTTTTTCCTCGCCGGAAGGTTGAAAAAAAGATCACGGACTTCAAAACTCGTCCCATGCGGAAACGCCGCATCAGAAATCTCAAGGACCTTTTCCCCTTCCCTCTGTATTAGAGTCCCTTTTTCGCCATCCTTAACATTGGTCCTGAGGGTTATCCGCGAAACAGCGGAAATGCTCGGGAGAGCTTCTCCCCGGAACCCAAGGGTCGCTATACGGGCCAGATCATCCTCATTTTCGATCTTGCTGGTAGAGTGCCTTTCAAAACAGATCAGCGCATCTTCCCTGCTCATCCCATACCCGTTATCCGTAACACGAATTAGTCCTTTTCCACCATCCAGGAGTTCTACCTTGATCTCTGTCGCCTCTGCATCCAGGGAGTTCTCGACCAGCTCTTTGACTGCGGACTGCGGCCGCTCAATGACCTCTCCGGCCGCGATCTTCACCGATATTTCAGAGGGAAGAATTTTAATAAAGCTCATGATGCTTTAAATAAACTTAAAATACTTCTCCCAGTGTCTCTTTTGGAGAAGCCTCTGTAATCTTTACACTGACCGGCGATTTTATTTCTGCCTGGCAAAAAGGCACTTTGACTTCAAGGAAATTCCCTGTCAACACATGTGCTCCCCTACCGTGTTTTTTTATAAAAACCGCTTCCATTTCCCGGCCGATAAACTTGCAGCGGTATTCCAAGTTTTTTTTCTCACCCAGGTTACGCAGCTTCACGGATCTTTCTTTTTTTACTCTATCATTAACCTGCTTCCAGCCGGCTGCCGGAGTCCCGGGTCTGGTCGAATAGGAAAATACATGAAAATAGGTCAAAGGGGCAAGATCCAGAAACCTATAGGTCTCTTCAAAATCCTCGTCCTTTTCCCCTGGAAACCCGACAATGATATCCGCCCCTATAGCGGCCATCGGCAAACTGCTTTGGAGAGTGTACATGATCTCCATATATTTTTCTGTCCTGATATTTCTCCCCATCCTTTGGAGGATGGCATCCGAGCCGTGCTGAAGGGACAGGTGAAAATGCGGGCAGATATTCTTGCTTGATATCATAATATCAAGAAATTCCTTCTTTAAAAACCTGGGATCCAGAGAACTCAATCGCATGCGCCCCAGTCCTTCAAGACATTCAATTTCCTTCAGAAGATCGAGCAGTGACATCCGGGGATTTAAGTCGAGCCCGTAAAGACATAGATGAACTCCTGTCAGAACGATCTCGAAATATCCCTTGTTGATGGCATCCTTGATCTGTTTTATTACCAGAGCCTTCGCCGTGCTTGAATTTTGGCCGCGGACGCTGGGGATGATACAGAAACTACACTTATAATCGCATCCGTCCTGGATTTTGATCAGAGCACGTGATTTATAAGACTCCTTTGACCTGACCTTTTGTTTTCCATACAGGGAAAGGACCTGATCAACAAGTTTGTGCTTGTTTGTATTAGGGATCAGACTTAAAATCTGGCCATCTTCCTCGATCTGGCGGTACAGACGGTCCACATAACACCCGGTCAAGATCATTCCGGCGCCAGGATTTTCTCTGGCCATCTTTCTTAAAAAACTACGTACATCTCTGTCCGCCCGGCCGGTCAGGGTGCAGGTGTTTACCAGCACAAGATCACTTTTTTTATAATCATCGATATAAACCAGCCCGTTCTCCTGCAGGTCATTGGCCCAGGAAAAGGCTTCGGCCTGGTTCACGCGGCAGCCGAAGCTCTGGATGGAAAAAGTCGTCACAAAAATTCCTTGATGTTATTTGAATTCTGTTCGACCTGGGCTGCCATTGTCTTGCGGAAAGCATCCAGTTTGGCTCTCAGTGTATCATCCTTAAGCGCCAGGATCTGAACGGCCAGCAGGGCTGCATTGGCCGCACCGGATTTACCAATACCCATAGTTGCGACCGGAATTCCCTTGGGCATCTGAACGGTGGAAAAAAGGGCATCCATTCCAGCCAAAGCCGAACCTCCGATAGGAACACCGATGACAGGTCGAAGAGTATGCGCCGCCACTACTCCGCCGAGATGCGCCGCCTTTCCTGCCAGGGCGATGAACAATTCCACGCCTTGATCCTCAAGATCTTTGACCAGGCGCACTGTCCTCTCCGGCGTCCTGTGCGCGGATGTCACTTCCACCGCAAAGGGGACGTCAAATTCCTCAAATATCTTGATCGCTTCCTTGGCCACATCAAAATCGGATTCACTTCCCATAAAAAGCGCAACTTTCATTTGTTTTCCTCCTTTTTCACTCCAATATCACTGCGGTAAAACATTCCTTCAAACGAAATCAGGGGGAGTGTTTCGTATATTTTAGTCAT
>CBDVEQ010000226.1:0-3832 GCA_965373045.1 uncultured bacterium
GGTTGATGCATCTGCAAGAGGCTGTTCGTGAAGCCGTATTTATATACTGCGAACGAACGGCATCGCTGCAGATGGGATAAGATCGGCTTGTAAATTGTTCAGGCCCCTGGGTTATTCACAAGTTGATATGCGCGGCGCAGCGTATGAAGCCGTATTATTATACTGCGAATGCGCTGCAACAAAGCAGATCGGCTTGCCCGAAGGGTGAAAAATGCCAACATAAGATATTCAATGATTTACAGAAGCGAGTTTGATCTAAAACCAAGCAATTGACTGAGAATAAAGTGTTAGACATGAAAACTATTGTTGGTGTTGGCAGTTTTCATGAATAATCCAGGTTGTTTGACATGCTGGGAACGCACGTTATAATAGGCGCTTAATGGAAAATACAACTCAGAGCAAACCAGAACCAGCCTCTCCTCCCACAGCAACAAAGGGAGTCCAGACTCTTCTGGGAAACCCGAAGAAAGCCATCATCAAACTGTCTATCCCCATGATCGTGGCCATGTCCGTCCACACCCTCTACAATTTTGTTGATGCGATCTGGGTTTCCGGGCTTGGGCCCGACGCACTCTCAGCTGTAGGATTTTTCTTTCCATTCTTCTTCATGGTGTTTGCCCTGGCCGCCGGCATCGGAGTAGGAGGCAGTTCCGCCATCTCCCGAAGAATTGGAGCCCAAGATAAAAAAAATGCCGATTCCACTGCCTCCCACACCATGGTCATGATGTTGATCACAACTCTTATTATCACTATCCCCTTTATAATTCTGGCCCCCAGAATTTTTACTGCTATGGGGGCAGGACCCATCGTCCCGACAGCCACTGCCTATGCCAGGATATTGTTCGCCGGAACACTTATTATAATGTTCGGCAGTATCGCAAGCGCTCTTCTCCGGGGAGAAGGGGATGTTAAACGAGCTATGATCATCATGATGCTGGGAGCCGGCCTCAACATTATCCTGGACCCGATTTTTATTTATGTATTAAAATTGGGGGTTACAGGTGCAGCCTGGGCGACAATGGTCTCTTTATGCGTGTCATCCAGTTTTCTCTTCCACTGGCTTTTTATCAAGCGGGATACTTATGTTTCTATTTCCTTTCGTCAATTCCGGTTTAGGAAGGTTATCCTGAAAGACATCCTGAGGGTCGGGATCCCTTCTTCCTTCATGCAGATGTCCATGGCGTTTGCAATGCTTATAATCAATCTCATTGCGGTCAAAGTGGGAGGAACGGATGGCGTGGCGGTCTTTACCACGGGATGGCGTGTTGTTATGTTTGCCACTCTGCCGCTTATCGGCATTGCGACAGCTGTAACTTCAGTGACAGGCGCGGCCTTCGGCGGAAAAGCCTATCAAAAACTGGATACCGCTTACATGTATTCCATCAAAATCGGGGCAAGTCTCGCACTGATCACTGCCGTGATCACCTTTTTCCTGGCTCCCTCCATTGCATGGCTTTTCACAACAACACAGGATGCGGTCAGAATAAGGCCTGATCTGATCACTTTTCTGCGGACCATGTGTTTTTTCTACCCCGGAGTTGCCTTCGGGATGTTTTCCTCCGCCATGTTCCAGGGAACAGGACGGGGCACAATCTCTCTTACTGTGACGATCATTCGAACCATAATCCTGGCCGTCCCTCTGGCCTATCTTTTTTCTGTCGTCATGGATATGGGACTCGGTGGAATTTGGTGGGGATTGACAGCCGGAAACCTAGGGGGATCAATTATCGCTTTTTCCTGGGGGCGGCACTTCATCCGCGGGCTGCTTGCCAAAGTCCCTGAATAAGACAAAAGAATTCCTAATTTCAAGACAAACAATGTTATAATATGTGATTCAAAATAGCATAATCGGAGATAATCATGAGCTTGATCACCGCGAAAAGCCTGTCCAAAACCTATCTAATGGGTGAAATTGAAACACCGGCTTTAAAATCCTTGAATTTTGAGATAGAGACGGCTTCCTTTGTCTCCTTTATCGGCCCTTCAGGGAGCGGTAAAACGACCCTGCTCAATCTCATTGGATGCCTGGATAAGCCCACCTCGGGAAATTTAGAAGTGGCAGGCGTTTTAACTTCAAAACTGACACGCAGAGAGGCGGCCGCTTTCCGGGGAAAAAACCTCGGATTCATATTTCAGGATTTTAACCTGATCCCGGTCCTGACCGTCTATGAAAACGTTGAATATCCCCTTTTGATCGTACAGAATATCCCGGCCAAAGAAAGGAGGGATCGCGTCACATCACTTCTGGAAAAAGTGGGCATGATGGATCAGATGAACAAATTTCCCGATCAGATCTCGGGCGGTCAGAAACAGCGGGTCGCTGTGGCGCGAGCCCTTGTATCAAACCCCGGTCTGGTATTAGCTGATGAGCCTACGGCAAATTTAGACAGCAAGACCGCATTTCTTGTCATCGATATTATGCGAAAGATGAGGGACGACATGGGTGTCACTTTTATCTTTTCCACTCACGACCCAAAGATCGTAGGCGAAGTGGAAACGCTTTTTACCCTGGAAGATGGGAGGCTCATCAACAACACAAACAGAAAGGAAGACAGCCATGCTTAAACTTTTCAAGATCGCTGTGCGCAATTTAATCAGATATAAAAGAAGAACTCTTCTGACCTCTTCTCTCATTGCTATCGGAGTTTTGTTCGTGCTGGTTTTTATAGCCGCATCAGGCTCGTTCAAATATCTTATGATCGGCCAGATCACTGATTCCATGCTCGGTCATCTCCAGGTCCACAAAAGAGGATATATGGCTTCTATTGACAGTCTGCCTTTGACTCTGAATCTCAGCGCAAAAGCAGAAAAAAAACTGGAGGCAGCCATCAAAGAGATTCCCGAGATCGAGGCATTTTCTCCAAGAATAAAATTCGGAGGGATGTTCAGCAATTTCATAGAAACAACCAATATCAGAGTGAATGGGGTCTATCCAGATAAAGAGATCGCAACCATTCCGCTCTTTTTATCCAGGATCAAACAGGGAGAGAACGCCATAAAAAAGGGAGAAATTCTGATCCCAGAGCTACTGGCGAGCGGGCTGAAAGTCAAGCCAGGAGACACCGTGGTCGTTATCGCTACTAACCAGGACGGTTCGGTCAACGGCAAACAGTTCAAGGTCGGAGGCATAATCGAGAGCGTTACAGGGCCCGGAGGGCGGGACGGCTATATTCACATTGAAGACGCCATGGAAATCCTGCGCATGGAAGAAATGGAAATAAGCGAAGTGGCCATCAGGCTGAAGGATTTCAGCAAGCTTAGTAAAATCAGCAGCCAGTTGGACAGCAATCTATCTCAACACCTTAACAAACAGGGAAAACCTGTTTTTGATGTCCGCACCTGGGAAAAGCTCTCCCCCTTCTATAATATCGCCCGGATGATAGATGTCATGACGATTTTTATTAAGCTCATGCTGATCGCGATAGTACTGGTCAGCATCATGAACGTAATGATCATGGCCGTGTTCGAGCGGATCAGAGAGATCGGGACCATTGCCGCCATCGGTACAATGCCGGAGAAAATTCTCTCTCTTTTTCTGATCGAGGGATTCTCGTTGGGAATCGTAGGCGCTGTTGTGGGAAATCTGCTGGCTTTTCTTGCCATTTTTCTCATCAATATCATCAAGGTCACATTCAATTTCGGAAGACAATCCGGCCTTGTGCTTGCACCCAGTCTTAAAATCGATGACATTCTCTTTGTTTCCGCTGCTGTGATCCTTGTGTCCGTGCTTGCCGCCCTCCAACCGGCTTTTAAAGCAGCCCGGATGGAGCCTGTCGATGCTCTAAGACACGTTTAAGATCAATTTAAAAGGATATAAACATGTTTAAAAAGA
>CBDVEQ010000227.1:0-3694 GCA_965373045.1 uncultured bacterium
TCATTTTAAATTTCTCCCAAAAATATATGCACTGTTTTTTATTATATTAAATATCAGGTTAAATGGCATCCGTAATTTCTATGAATAATTCAAGCTAGGGGATTATATCTTTAAGGCGTGATTCCAAAAAGATAGTATCGCCGCGCTCTTTACCTGTGGAAATGATCGCCACCTCAGCTCCTATGGACTCTTCGAGAAAAGAGACATAATCTTTAAATGCCTGCGGCAGCTCATCAAAGGTTTTTGCTCCACTGACAGGTTTATCCCATCCATCAAAAGTTTTGTACTCCGGTTTGACCTCCGTTAAAACCCATTCTTCAGTTGGGAAATTTTTCAGAACGGAATTTTTATACCGATACGCGGTGCAAACTTTAATTTTTTCCAGTCCATCCAGGATATCCGATTTAGTCAGAACGATTTTATTGACCCCGTTGATACGGCACGCATAGGAAACAGCCACAGAATCGAACCAGCCGCAGCGCCGGGGGCGCCCTGTTGTCGCTCCGAATTCATTCCCTTTCTCCAGAAGAAATTGTCCTGTTTTACCACTGAGCTCTGTAGGAAAAGGACCTTCCCCGACCCGTGTAGTGTAAGCTTTAGTCACTCCCAGGATGAAATTAATTTTATCCGGACCCAAGCCCAGGCCGGTGCATGCTCCCCCTGCAGTTGAGCTCGAGGATGTCACAAAGGGATAGGTTCCATGGTCGATATCCAGAAGCGTTCCCTGGGCTCCCTCAATGAGCAGGGATCTTCCCATGGCGATTTCTTCGGACAGAATCATAGAAACATCTGCTATGTAATCCTTGATCTGCGATGCGTATTCGGTAAAATCTTTGAATACCTCTGCCGCATCCAGTCCTTCCTGGCCAAAAAAAGAAAGAATGACATTTTTTTCTTTCACATTTCTTTCAATCTTATTTCTGAGGAGTTCCGGATTCAACAAATCCGCTGCTCTGATGCCGAGCCGGGAAGCCTTATCCTTATAGGCAGGCCCGATTCCTCTGGAGGTTGTGCCGATCTTTCTTTCCCCGTCCAGTTCTTCGCTGATTTTTTCTACAATTGTATGGTAGGGAAGGATCAAATGGGTATTTTTGCTGATAAGCAAGCGGTTATCTACGGAAATACCCAGGCTTTTCAGCATAGCAATCTCCTGAAGAAGGGCTTTGGGTTCCAGGACAACCCCATTCCCGATGACGCAGAGTTTCCCGGGATGGAGGATACCAGAAGGCAGACAGTGTAAAATGATCTTCTTACCATCGACATACACAGTATGGCCCGCATTGTGACCACCCTGATATCTGGCAACCATATCAAAAGACGGCGCCAGCAGATCGATGATCTTTCCTTTGCCTTCATCCCCCCATTGGGTTCCAAGGACTATTGTATTCGTCATGGTTTTCTACCTAAGAAAAAAAGCGGATTTTATCAGAACTCTATGTTTGACACAAGGTTAAAAATCCAATGCCATCTGAATAACAAGAACATTGTCTTTTCTACCGGCTCCTGTATCTTTATTCCAATCATATTCCAGCTTGAACATTACATTCGAAGCAACAAAATACACAACTCCGGCAGCCCAGCGCTTTTTGCTCAAAGAAATGCCTTGCCCCGCGGATATATCCTTTAAAAAGCCCGGGCCATGATATCTGTCTTCGTAAACCGCCTCCTGATAACACGCAAAAGGACGGAAATGGTCTATATCAAAACTCATCTGGATGGAATATCCCTTTGCTGTTCCATCAGGATATCCTCCGGGATTTTCGATGATCCCCCAGATCCGTTCATAAAGAAACTGTATCCCGGCAATAACCCAGCGTCCGTCCAGTGCTTCAAGCCGAAGATCCCGCTCCCCGGCATCATCATACTTCCCCCAATACCGGGAATATGCCAGACCCAATCCATTACTCAATTCCAAACCGATCTTCCCGCCTTGGCCTTTATCACGGTTATTGTCCTGGAAAGTCTGGCTCGCATTCAGGCCCTCGGCCTCGGCTAATCCATTGCCGATATAAGCGGAATAGAAAATACCTGAGATTCGGCCCTCTAACAATACTCCAAGGTTTTTCCACCTGTTCGGAAAAAAATACTCTACAGCGAGGGGTGTATTTACCAGGATCGTTCTGTGCGGCCTGTTGATCTGATTATAACGTCCGAAGGGAACGGGATAAACACCAAATCTCAGGTTGATCTGCACAGAAGCAGAATAACCAACCCAGGCCTGCTCTATGCGAAAATGCCTCTGCTGGTCCAGGCTCATTTCTGCCGTGTATTCAAACCCCTGGGAAAAGCCGGAAAAAATAATCCCAACTTCAGCATTTTGGAATGTCTTACCGTAAACATCGCTGTCTTTTTGACCGCTGGTATATTCAAATGACAGGTAACCTCCTGTGTTTCCCATCACTGGAGACAGCAGACATATAAGGCCAATGATCAAAGTAAATATTTTCATTCTCATCCACATTTTGACATTTCGCTATCATTAAAGATTCATATATTATAAAGAATAGCTAATATTCCTACAATACTTAATATCAGTCCTACAGAAGCTTGCTTTAAAACTGATTATCCTTTATTATGACCCATTAAAAAATAGACATGAAAAACATCATATATCTGGCTCTTGGCTGGTTTATCCCCGGACTCGGGCATATCGCTTTAAAAAAATACAAACGAGGAATCATCTTTTCCCTCTGCATTTCAGCGATGGCCTTGCTGGGCCTGTTGATGGGCGGCCGCATCTATGCGTTTCAAACCGAAAATCCCCTGACTATCCTGGCATTTTTTTCTGATCTGGGAATCGGACTTTTATATCTCATTTCCAAGATCACAACTGTGGGGATCGGAAACCTGAAAAACGTCACATTTGAATTTGGAACAGCTTATATCGCAGGAGCCGGCTTGCTGAATTTTCTGGCTGCCCTTGATGCTCTGGATATTGCAAGAGGGAAAAAACAATTATATTAAAGAGCCATCTCCTTTCAATGATCCTATACTCATTGTTTGTCTGTACTGTTCTGGCTCTCATTCGCAGAGACGACAAAAAAGCTCAGCTTCGTTATGGATTGACACTTTTTGCCATTATGGTCGGCGGATCACTTCTTTTTGGGTGGTTTATGTTTCTTTTCCTGTAAAATCTTATAAAAAGTCAAAGAGCTCAATATCATCTTTGGTCTTGTCTTGTCATCCATGCTCTGATATTCTACATATGCTGCAGAACTGACCATGATCGAACTCTATCACATCTGGAAACAATACCAGGGAAGTCAGTGGGCCCTTTCCAATGTCTCCTTCAAAATCAATGAAGGTGATTTCACATTTATAACAGGCCCAAGCGGGTCAGGAAAAACCACGCTCATGAAAATCATGTACAGGCAGATCTATCCTACTAAAGGCCAGCTCATTATCGACCAGAGAAACATTTTGAAGATCCCCAGCCACAAGATCTATCAACTAAGAAGGTCCATGGGAATCGTTTTTCAGGATTTCCGGCTTCTCTTTCACAAAACCGTGTTTGAAAACGTTGCGATCGTTCTCATAGTTACCGGCATTCCTCGCATGGATATCCGCAGACGGGTGTTTAATGCGCTCCGCATGGTCGGTCTGCACAATAAGATGTGGGAATATCCATCCCGACTATCATATGGAGAGCAGCAGCGCGTGGCCATTGCACGGGCAGTAATCCACAATCCAAAGA
>CBDVEQ010000228.1:0-3689 GCA_965373045.1 uncultured bacterium
CAGGAAGCGCAGCACAAACCTGGATAGAAAATAGATGATAACTCCGAACACCAAGAGATTCGCCGGAAGCATCTTATCTGTCGCATAAAAGATTACAGCCAGGACAACAGCCGCCGATATTATGAGGATATTTTTGCGGCTGATTTTCCATCGGACTCTCTGTGTTTCTTCCTTGGAGGATCTTTTCATGAACGAGACAGCAAAAACAGGGTTGATCATGTAGGCGACCAGCATGGAAGCCGTCAGTGTAATGATGACGGTGATGGGTAGAAAGGACATAAATTTACCAGGAATTCCCGGCATAAATATGAGGGGAAAGAATGGAGCCATTGTGGTCAGTGTGCCTGTGAAAACAGCTGTAGCTACCTCTCCGACTCCACGTATGGTGGCGGCGGTGATAGAGAGATCTGGGGTAGTCGTGAAATGGCGGTAAACGTTTTCCACTACAACGATCGAGTTATCCACCACAATTCCTAAAATAAGAATGAAGGACATAAGAACAATCATGTTCATGGTGAAGCCGACGATGGGAATGAAAATGAAGGCGATGACAATGGACATCGGGATGGCAATCCCGACAAACAGGGCATTTGTCTCTCCCATGAAGAACATAAGGACAAAGACCACAACGATGAACACGAGGATAACCGTATTGAAAAGATCATTAACGCTGTTTTTCGTCTGAGTGCTGCTGTCTCCTGTCATGGTGATGATCAGGTTCTCAGGTGCAGTCTGGCGGTATTCTTTAACAATAGCCTTTATCTTATCGACAGCATAGATCAGGTTTTTTCCGCTTTTCTTGATGATATTGATCGTCACCACATCCTGGGTATTCAAACGCGAATAGCTCTTTCTGTCAGCATAACCGTCCACGACGTCGGCAATCTCCTTTAAATAAATGTTTTTTTTAAGCTGAATATTCCTGATCTGGTTGATGTTCGTAAATTCGCCGACCACACGGAGGTTTCTCCGTATGCCGGCCGCATCAACCTGCCCCCCGGAAATAGTGAGATTCTCAGAGGCAATGGCATTCTGAATGGTGTAAAAGGAAAGTTCCGCTGCTTGCATTTTATAGAGATCGACATTGATTTGGATTTCCCGATCCAGCGCCCCGGCGATATCAGCCCGTGTGATTTCCTCCAGGCTTTCGATTTTGTCCTCAAGGTCCTCGGCGATATCTTTCAGCTTCACCAAGCCAAGATCACCCGAGAGGTTGATGAACAGGATCGGGATCTCGGAGAGATCGATCCTGGAGACCTCAGGTTCCCTGAAAAGATCGGAAGGCAGTTCTGCCCGGGCATCGTCGACCGCTTGTCTGACATCAATATACGCCTGCATCTCATCCGCGGTCAGCTCAAATTCGATGAAAATGGAGGAAAAGTCCTGAATGGAGTTGCTGCTGATGTGCTTGACACCGTCGATTCCCTTAAGATGCTTTTCAATAGGCCGGGTGATCAGGTTTTCCATGTCAGCCGGTGAGGTTCCGGGATGGATGGTGCTGACCATGAAATAGGGGAAAACGATTTCCGGGAATTTCTCCTTGGGAGTCGCATCATACTGCATAACTCCGAATATCACCAGAATCATTGTGAATATATATATGGTGGTCTTATTCGCAACTGATAGGTTAGTTAGCTTAAATTCTTTATGCTTCATTTTTAATCCACTTTATTATTTGCTATTAGGCATTTCCAAAAAAGGCTCATTATTGATCTACAATCACCGCCAGATTTTGATCATGGGCCAGATTTTGATACCCGAACGTGACCACATGTTCGCCCTCCTTAAGCCCTGAAAGGACCTCGACCCGATCGTGGTAATTTTTTCCGGTCTTGACCGATCTTCGACGAGCAATCCAGCCCCCGTTTTTTTGTTCTGCCACAAAAATAAATTTTTCTGTGCCTGTATCCTGGACGATGTTCATCGGAACAATAAAGGCATCATGATTGGTATAGTCGTTGATTGCTAGAACTGACAGCATATTCAGCTTGATTCCCGTTTCGGATTTGGGAATTTTCATCTCGATCTGGAAAGTGCGGTTTTTGGGATCAATGACTTGGGAAACGGCATCAACACGAAGATCGAATTCTCTTCCGGCGACAGGTATGCTCACATGCACAAGATCTTTTTTCTTGATCCTGGAAATATATATTTCCGATAGGTCGACTTTTATCTTGAGATTGGAAAGCTGTACCACTCGAAAAGCCCCCATTCCGGCGGCAGCCATCTCGCCTTCCTTGATGAGGACCTCATCGATCGTCCCGAATAAGGGAGCAAAAATCTTCGCCATCTTGTATTGTTCCTTTAAAGTCTCTAATCTCTTTTCCAGGCTTTCCTTGTTGTTCTTAGCTTGAAGAAACTCAATCTCACTGCCGATATTCTTGTTCCACAACCTCTGTTGTCTTTCAAATATTGTCTCTGCCAGCTTTAATCCGTTCTCCACCTCAGCTATACTGCTTTCCAGAATGGATCCGTCCAGTTCAGCCAGAAGCTGTCCTTTGAAGACTTTATTACCGGCATTGACATGGATCTTTTTCACAATTCCGGAAGACTGCGGCGCAACTAGAATATTGCTGTCCGATTCGACCATGCCCTGCACCTGGATATAATGTTGAAAGAGTCCTTTCTCCACAGGTGAAATCTTGACATTCATAACCTTTTCGCGTTTAACGGCCGACCCTGTTTTCTGAGCGATCTCCTGTTTCAACCTCTCAATCTTTTCCGTCAAAACATCTTTTTGCTTTTCCATTCGAGCCAGCTGCGCCTCTTCACCCCGGGGGCCGCAGGCGGCAAGAATTAATCCCATTCCTAATAAGGCTAAGTATTTGCTATTTTTCATAATCACTCGTCCTTTGCTTGAATAGTCTGATAATTGTTATTAAGCCTGTCCAGTTTATTCTTTGCTATCAGTAGTCCAGACATGGCTTGAATAAATTCGGACTGAGCCATCAGATATTTATCATGCGCTTGGGTTAAATCCATGCTGGATGCGACTCCTTCATTGTATTTGATCAAGGTTACGTCGTATACCTTTTTGGACAATACCATATTTTCCTTTGTATTCAAATAATTCTCATAGCTGGAAGCCAAAGTCGATTTGGCTCTGGCCGCTTCCAAAGCCAACCCCTGAGACGCCTGAATTCTCGCATTCCGGGCTTGTTCCAGGGCGATGGAAACCTGAGCGACTTTAGCTCTCTGAACACCGCTTTTGAATATCGGAATATTGATATTGAGCCCCAACATCTGCATGCGGAACCAACGTCCATTGAAGTTGAAAAAATTGAACACATCACGGAAAGCATTCCACTGGAACGTGTAAAAGGCCGAAATCGTAGGTAAATACTGAGCTTTTTCGTTCTTCAAAGCCATTTCTGTAAGTTTCTCCTGTGTTTCAATCAGTTTGTAGTCGATATTCTGCTTGAGATCAAATTCGGTTTTCGCTGCTTTTGAGATATCTATCTTTTGAAGAATGTCTTCCAGCCTGTCTTTAAGCACAATCTGTTCACTCAAGTCCAATCCCATCTGAAATTTCAAAAGCTTATAGGCAACCTCTTTCTGTCTGCTGATCGCCTGCAGGCTGTTTTTCAATTTCGTCACTGATATCTGGACAAGATCAACATCAGTTTCAGCGACAAAGCCTTCCTTGTATCTCTCCCTGATCTCATAATGGGTCTTCTCCAGGTTGGCAA
>CBDVEQ010000229.1:0-3675 GCA_965373045.1 uncultured bacterium
CTTATTGGCACTGACTGTTCCATCCGATCCGTAACCCCAGAATTTACATCTTATAACCCCCTTTGGCTCCGCTTCAATCGTTTCTTTGACGGCAAGAGATCTATGAGTCACATCATCCTCGATCCCGACTGTAAATCCATGTGTGGCATCTCCATCCAGATGGTCATACACGGCTTTAATCATGGATGGAGTAAATTCTTTAGAGGAAAGCCCATATCTACCACCGATGAGAAGATAATCCTTGCCTCTGAGGGCGGCGACAATATCCAGATACAGAGGTTCACCCAGAGCGCCGGGTTCTTTTGTCCTGTCAAGAACAGCGATCTTTGTAACAGATTCTGGAATAGCATTGATCAAAGCTTCTGCTGAAAACGGCCGGTAAAGACGCACTTTGACAGCTCCGACCTTTTCCCCCCGCCGTGTCAGATGATTGATGGTTTCTTCGATGGTCTCAGTGGATGAACCCATAGAAATGATGATCTTTTCTGCGTCGGGTGCGCCGATATAATCAAAAAGCTTATACTGTCTTCCGATCTTTTTTGCCAGTTTATCCATATATTCCTGAACGATCTCTGGAGTGACGTCATAGAACTTATTGACTGTTTCCCTGCCTTGAAAATAAACATCAGGGTTCTGGGCGCCTACTTCCATCATGGGATTTTCCGGATTCATGGCCCGCCTTCGGAAATCCTCGATATATTTCATCTCGACAAATTCTGCCATTGTTTCATACTGGATCATTTCAACTTTCTGTATCTCATTGGATGTTCGAAAGCCATCAAAAAATTGGATAAACGGAACTTTTGACTTCAATGTCGCAAGATGGGCAACAATAGACAGGTCCATGACCTCCTGAATAGAACCCGAAGCGATCAAGGCAAATCCAGTATTCCGGGCTGACATTACATCGGAATGGTCACCGAAAATAGACAACGACTGGCACGCCAGGGACCGGGCGGAAACGTGAAAAACAGTCGGCAGCATCTCCCCTGCGATCTTATGCATATTGGGCAGCATAAGCATCAAACCCTGGGATGCTGTAAATGTTGTTGTCATGGCGCCGGCAGAAAGAGAACCGTGAACAGCGCCAGCCGCCCCACCTTCAGATTGCATCTCAATAACATCAAGCTCCTGTCCGAATATATTCTTCCGTCCCTGAGCAGCCCAGGCATCAGCCAACTCCCCCATCAATGAGGAAGGCGTAATCGGGTATATAGCAGCTACTTCACTGAATGCATAAGCTACATGAGTTGCAGCAGTATTCCCTTCGATCGGTTCATATATCTTTTTCATAAAGACGCTCCTGTAATTGAATATAATTCTTAAATATATATATATATAACAACAAGGAAGGAACAATCAGTCTTCCAAGACTGTCCGTCCCTCTAATGATTTCTTGATCGTTACCTGATCCGCAAAATCGATATCCGATCCCACCGGCAAGCCCATGGCCAATCTTGTCAGCTTAACTTTAAATTCCTTTAGATTTCCCAAGAGATAATGGGCTGTTGCTTCTCCATCCACAGTGGGATTCGTTGCAATGATGACCTCCTCGAAATCGCCATTGCGGACCCTTTCAATAAGACTTTCAATATTCAATTCATCCGGACCTTTTCCTCTTAATGGAGACAAAGCGCCTAAAAGAACATGATACCGGCCATGGTAGATACCTGTTTTTTCAATGGAAGAGATGTTAAAAGGCTCCTCCACGACACATAATATTCTGTTATCCCGGCTTTCATCGGAACAGTATTCACAGGGATCAATATGTGTCAGGGATTTGCAAACAGAGCAGTAAAACAGGTTTTTTTTAGCATTCTGGATGACTTCGGCAAGTCTATCCACGTCAAGTCTAGGAAGTCCTATGATGTAGAATGCAATTCTCTGGGCGGTTTTTGCCCCAATGCTGGGAAATTTTTTCATCTCCTCGATCAAAAGATTAAGAGGGTGGTTCTGTTCGAACATTAAAAAAGTCCTGGTATATTTAATCCCGCGCCCATGGCGCCAAGCTTTTCCTTCATGTTTTCATCCACCTTGGTGCCTGCATCGTTAAAGGCGGCAACGATCAGATCCTGCAGCATCTCAATATCTTCCTTATTGACCACTTCAGAATCGATCTTGAGGGAATGAAGATTTTTTGTCCCATCCAGAATAACACTGACCATTCCGCCGCCACTTGAACCCTCGACTCTCATTTCAGCCATTTCTTTCTGAATCTTTCCCTGCATTTCCTGTGCGGATTTCAGCATTTTTTGCAGATTACCTATTCCTTTCATGTTTACTTCCTTTTTTCGCTTTTTTTTATAGGCTCGGCAGATATGACCTTTGCTTTAAACGTATCCATAAATTTCTTCACTCCAGGATCCTCTAAAGCTTTATCGATTTCCCGCTCTTTTTTTCGTTCGATCTTTGGTTCCTCTTCCGCTTTATTTTCAGATATAGACATCTGCGGAAGATTATTTTTCTTCCTGCTGTCAGGAGAACAACTGGACTCTGTTCTTATTGGAGGAATTCCGCCTTCTGTACCGGACACAGCATAGCTCCTCCCAAACGTCTTGCCCAATTCATTCATTCTTTTTAGAATATCTTTTAGTGGGACCATCTTTTTGAAAAAACAAAGCCCGACAAGTGTGGTTTCCAGATAGATCTGGGGATGAGAAGAATACCTTAGTCCCTGCTCTGACTGCTGCATTGCTGTCAGATATCTCAGAATGTCTTCTGCTGAGAAATCTTTTGCGCCCTCGGCATATAGCTTTAAATCCTCCTCATTCAAACCAAGGATATCCCCGGGTTTTTGACTTGATTTTATAACAAGCATAATGCGGAAATGCTTAATCAACTCTTCAAAAAATTTGCGCAGATCGTATCCTTTTTCCATGATCTTTTCTACGAGAATAAAGATCTGTTCCGTCTTCTCTGTTAATATTGCCTCGGAAAACTGAAAGAGAAGCTTGCTGCTGATGGTCCCGAGTATTTCCTTCAGATCCTCATCGCTGATGGAATCACCGGAAAAAGCCACAGCCTGATCAAGAAGGCTTTGAGCATCCCTCATGCTTCCCCCGGCTGCATCAGCGATCAAGGCTAACCCAAGATCCGAAATGATGATCTTTTCTTTTTTTGTCATATACAACATGTGGTTGATAAGGTCTTTGTGTGTTATCTTTTTGAACTCAAAATTCTGGCATCTTGAAACAATGGTCTTTGGAAGTTTATGGAATTCCGTTGTTGCAAAAATAAAGATTGTACTCGGGGGTGGTTCTTCCAGGATTTTTAGAAGAGCATTAAAAGACGTGGGCGACAACATATGAACTTCGTCAATTATGATGATCTTATACCGGCTGTATATGGCTCTATATTTCGCTGTTTCCCGTATGGGATCAATAGTATCAATTGTTCTTGTTGATGCGCCATCGATCTCCAGAACATCAATAGAACGATCATTGTCTATCTGGTGGCAAGAATCACACTTATTACAGGGCGTAGGTGTGGGCCCATCTTGAGCAGTACAATTTAGAGCTTTTGCCAGGATCCGGGCCGCTGTTGTTTTTCCGATTCCACGCATTCCGGAGAAAAGATAAGCCTGGGCAACTCTGTTGTTTTTGATCGCATTCTGCAGGGTCTGCACTACATGCTTCTGGCCTATCATCTCCTCAAAGGTTTTAGGCCTGTATTTGC
>CBDVEQ010000230.1:0-3467 GCA_965373045.1 uncultured bacterium
ACTCCGCCCACATCGAGCACTTCAAAGGCCTTAAAGGCTTTATGAAGATTCCCTGTAAAAACACCTGCTTGAAGGCCGTAGATGGAATGATTCACTTCATTGAGCGCGTTTTCAAAATCCTTATACCGATAGACCACCACAATGGGAGCAAAAACTTCCAACCAGGAGATCTTTAATTTCGGGTCAACATTTTCCAGAACAGTCGGTTCATAAACAGCGCCGTTTCTTTTTCCTCCACAGGCAAGTGAAGCGCCTTTTTCCAATGCCTCATTCACCCATTCTTCAGTCTGTTTTGCAGCGCTGAAAGTTATCATGGGGCCGATGTCAGTCGCAGCTTCCAGGGGATTTCCAATTTCAAGTTTTTTTGTTGCAGTTATAAAACTTGTCATAAACCAGTCATAAATATCCTCATGGAGAAATATGCGCTGTATGGAAATACAGACCTGTCCTGAATAGGAGAATGATCCGAGTATCGTCCTGGACAGGGCATAATCCAGATCAACATCAGGCTCGATGACGACCGCTGCATTTCCTCCCAGTTCAAGGGTGATCTTCTTTTTATGCGCCCGTTTTTTAAGGTCCCATCCGATCTCAGGGCTTCCAGTGAATGAGATCTTTTTGACCCGTTCATCTTGAATGAGGACATCAGCGGCTTTATATCCGCAGGGGATGTGATTAAATCCTCCTTTTGGATATTCTGTTTCAGCAATGATCTCGGATAGAAGCGCTGAGGTTAAAGAAACTTGTGAGGCAGGCCTTAGTATGATAGGATTCCCTACTGCTAAAGCCGGAGCGACTTTATGAGCGACGAGGTTTAAGGGGAAGTTAAACGGTGTTATTCCTGCTACTACACCGATCGGGAAGCGTCTGGTCAGACCCCAGCGTTCCTCTGTTCCCGGGATGAGATCCAGGGGGAAAAAATCACCCTCGAGTCTTTTGGCTTCTTCGGCTGCGATTTGAAAAGTGTTAGCAGCACGGGAAACTTCCACTCGCGCGGATTTAATGGGTTTTCCCGCTGACAAAACGATGGATTCCGCAAGTTCTTTGGATCTTTCCTGTATTCGGGCGGATATGGCGCTTAAAATGGAAGAACGCTCGTGGCTGGACATTTTTTTTGTCAGCTCAAAAGCATCGCAGGCAGCATCCACTGCCTTATTTACCTGCCCTGAATCAGCAAAATGAATTTTAGCGAAAGGCGATTGGTCATAGGGAGACAACATTTCCCTGATCTCTTGTCCCGCTTCCCATTTCCCGTTTATAAATAATTTATAATCTTTCATCTTCGCCTCCCTCGACTCCTATAGACTTCAATAGACTTCAATAGACTTCTAAAGACTTCTATAGACTTCTATAGACCTTCTTCAATAACAATGCGTCTTTTTCCTGATACGGACTTTCACAGATCACCATCCCTGCCACATCCTGGTCTTTAAGGGCCTGTATCCAATCTTCATAGCGGAAGTCGGTTTCATTCAGGTTGAGATGTTTGATCTCTCCCTTATCGCTATAAGCGACACCGGATATATGGATATGAATATCTTTCAACGCACTATCACCCAATTTTTTCCCGACTTTATTCAAGACTCTATAAAATTCCTTGTAGGAGTTGATCTTTCCTTCACGAGCGTATAGATGGGAAAAGTCCAGGCAGGGGAGTGTTCCATCTACTTCTCTGCAGAGAAAAAGGATCTCTTCAAGTGAGCCGAACTGGGAACGTTTTCCCATAACTTCAGGCCGAAGAATAACAGGAATCCGTTCTTTTTTCAGTATGGATACAACTTCTGCAACCCCTTTTTTTATGGTCTCAAATGTTTTTTCCGGAGTATCTTTCCCGTAATAACCGGTGTGGAAGACCACATTTCGTGCCCCACAGAGATGGGCCAATCTGGCTGCTGTGAGCAGGCGCTCCTGGCTTGCCATGCGCTTTCCCTCTTCGATCGAATTCATGTTGATGTAATAGGGAGCATGAACACTCAACCTGACATTGATCTCTGCGGCCTTCTCCTTGATTTTTTTGGCTGTGTCCGGCCGCATCTTTGTGCCTTTGACGAATTCGATCTCCTGGCAGTCAAGCCCGATCTCTTTGATATATTGAATTCCCTCCAGAGTGGATGTGCCTGGAGTGCCTTGCGGAACTCCGGCAGTTCCAAAAAGCAGTTGATCAGAAGCAGGAGACATCAGGCTTTCCTTTGGAATTCAGGAATTCGCTGACAAGGAGCATTGCGCAGAATTCTCCGCACATAGAGCAGGCAGATGATTTTGTTTTTCTTTTTTCCCGGACTTTCGCGAATTTATAAGGATCCAGAACAAGCTTCTGCTGTTTATCCCAATCCAGTTTTTTTCTGGCGATTGAAAGCTCGAGATCTTTCTCCTGTGCGCCTTTAACCCCCTTGACGATATCAGCAGCATGGGCTGCTATCTTTGACGCGATAAGGCCTTCTCTGACATCATCAACGGTGGGAAGTCCAAGATGCTCGGCAGGAGTGACGTAGCAAAGAAAATCCGCTCCAGCCGATGCAGCGATCGCGCCCCCGATTGCGCCGACAATATGGTCATAACCGGGTGCAATATCTGTAACCAGAGGGCCCAGCACATAAAACGGGGCATTATTACAGACACGTTTCTGGAGTTTTATATTCATCTCGATCTGGTCAAGAGGCACATGCCCAGGGCCTTCGACCATCACCTGAACGTTATGGTCCCATGCCTGTTGAACAAGCTCTCCCAGGGTGAGCAATTCTTCTATCTGAGGGCGGTCTGTCGCATCTGCAATACAGCCGGGCCGAAGGCCGTCACCCAGACTTAAAGTAATGTCGTATTTATAGGCGATGTCCAGCAGGCGGTCGAAATTGGCATAAAGCGGATTTTCTTTTCCACTGTGCAGGATCATGGCGAGATGAAAGGCTCCGCCCCTGGAAACCACATCAGCAATACGTCCCTGATTTTTCAGGCGTTCAATGGCTTTGGAAGTAAGTCCTGCATGGACGGTCATAAAGTCAACGCCCTGCTCTGCCTGCTCCTCGATCACTGTGAACAGGTCTTCTTCAGTTATTTCAACAATGGACTTGTGCTGTGCCAACGATTTTATGGCAGCTTCATAGATCGGTACTGTGCCAAGCGGGATCTTAGCCCTGTCGAGAATTTGAAGCCGGATCTTTTTTAGATCCCCTCCTGTGCTGAGATCCATAATAGTGTCGGTCTTGTATTTTAAAGACACGTCTACTTTTTTCAGCTCGCTGTCCAGGCTCGGAAAATCTTCTGAAGTGCCGATATTAACATTGACTTTGGTTTTAATTCCTTGACCGATACCGACAGGTTTTACTTCTTTGTGTTTGGGGTTAAGAGGGATGACGATCTGTCCCAGAGCTATAAGACGGGCTAGTGATTCCGGATCAATGTGTTCGTCTTCTGCGACAGCTTTCATCGCAGGGGTTATAATGCCTTTTCTGGCTTTTCCTAATTGTGTC
>CBDVEQ010000231.1:0-3425 GCA_965373045.1 uncultured bacterium
AACTCAACAAACTCAAAGAACTTTTCTTGACTCCAATAGACTCCAATAGACTTCAATAGACTTCTACGACTTCGATAGCCTTCTATTGACTCGTAAATAATCTAGGTTAAAATAGACACATGAATTATAAATATTTAAACATGGAAGACATCGACTTCGCAGATGACAGGTTTCGGATATCCTATTTTCAGCCGGTGAGGGCTTTGGCTGAATCCATTTTAAGGGTAGGTGTGATCCAGCCGGTGGTTGTGGCGATACGGGATGGGAAGTATGTTCTTGTGTGCGGGTGGAAAAGGGCGCTTGCTGGCCGGGAAATAGGTCTGAAAAAGATCCCTGCACTTGTTTATGAAGAGGAAAACGATCAAAAGGTCTATCTGACAGCCCTTGATGAGAATCTCTCCTTGAGGTCGTTATCCCTGGTAGAAAAGGCTGAATGTTTGAAAAAATTAAGATCTTTCGGTCTGGATGATAAAGCACTTGTGAGAAAATACTGTTCTAAACTCGCTGTTCCAGCTAAACCCGCATTTCTTGATATTTTTCTAAAGATCGCCGGTTTGGATGAGAACATGAAACGTTTTATTTCTGAACAGGACATTTCTTTTAAGGTTGTTCAACTTCTTTTGGAATTTGATTCCAAAATATGGTTAGATTTAATACCGTATCTGGAACCTCTTGGACAGAACAAACAAAAACAACTGGTGGAGGACTTGTATGAGATCAGCAGAAGAGAGAACATTCCCCCTGAACTGATTTTGAAAAATAAAAAGATCCTCCTTATTTTAAACAATAAAAACCTCTCTATGCTTCAAAAAGCAGATAAGATCCGCCTGGCCTTGCAGAAGCAGCGGTATCCCCAATATTATTCCTGGAAGGATTTGTTTGAATCATATGTCGGGAGAATGGGTATACCTGGGGATATGCACATCGATCCTTCGCCATTCTTTGAGGATGATCAGATTTCTCTGAAATTTCGTTTTAAAAGCCGTGCGGAATATGAAAAGAAACTATCATTCCTGACGGGTCTAACTTCTCATGAGGAATTCACGAGACTGTTGGAAAAGTTCGGCAAATGAATGGCACTGATTTTTTCCCGGAAAAAGTTTTTGTAGTTAAGGACTGTCTTGGCCAGCCGATGACAGAGAGGATTCTAAAGAGGCTGGCACATGTTCCTGTGGATGTAATAAGTGATGAGCGTGAGGCCCATGAAGATCTTCTAATCTGTCGGGATCCTCTGAGCAAGGGAAAAAAGCGTTTGCTGTTGACAGAACAGAAGGGTGAATTTGTAAAGCCATGTCCCTGCACTCCAAGGCATATCGGCTGCAATTATTACATCATCAATGCTGATGTCCAATGCCCGATGGACTGTTCCTACTGTATTCTCCAGGCGTATCTGGCCAGTCCTATAGTAACAGTGCACGTGAATATAGGTGAAATGGAAAGACAGATTATAACTTTTCTAAAAGATAACCCCCGGCCGCTTCGGATAGGGACAGGAGAACTGGGAGATTCGCTGGCCCTGGATCACATAACAGATCGCTCTCTGGACATGATAGCCTGCTTTAGAAATAAAAAAATGGCTCTTTTTGAATTAAAGACAAAAACAGTGAATATTGACAATCTTATGAAAAATGATCCACCGGATAATGTAGTAATTGCCTGGTCTTTAAACGCAGAAAAGATCGCTTCCAGCGAGGAAAAAGGGGCGCCTTCTGTTATAGAGAGAATAAAAGCTGCTGCCCATGTATCAAAAAAGGGATACTATGTTGCTTTCCATTTTGATCCGCTAATTCTTTTTCCAGGATGGAAGGATGGTTATCACGAAGTTATTGCAGAATTGATGGCACAGATTGATAGAAGAAAGATTGCCTGGATCAGTCTCGGAGCATTGAGGTTTGCTCCTTTACTAAAACCTGTTATTAAACAGAGGTTTCCTGAGAGCAAGATCATCTATGGAGAACTTATCAAAGGAAGAGATAGAAAATTCCGTTATTTTAAGCCGGTTCGTTTGGAGTTGTTCAGGCACATAGTTGGGATTTTCAGAAAAGAAGGAGGGGAGGGCTTACCTCTTTATTTCTGTATGGAAACAGAGGAAATCTGGCAGGAAATACTTCAAAAAAAACCACGGAGCAAGGAAGATGTTGAAAAATATCTTTCCTTGCCCCTTGGTTATGGTTAGGTTCCGTTATCTTTCTCGGTTGCGATCCTATCAACGATGATCCCGATGTTTTCCACGCCTGCGTATTTCAGAATATCAACGATGTCAATGATGACACCGTATTCTAATTCCATATCAGCTCTTAAGTAGAGTTTCTTATCACTGGCAGCCATAAAGGCATCTTCAAGCAGCAATTGCAGGTTATCCATTGTCGCTTTATCGTCGTTGACATAAAGTGTTCCATCCCTTTTTATATGAAGGACAACTTCTGGGTTTTCAGGCTGGTCGATCGTGTGTAAAGCGGTTGGGAGTTTGACATCAACACCCTTTTGAATAAGAGGTGTTATCACCATGAAGATGATCAGTAGAACCAGGAGAATGTCACAAAGGGGAACAACATTAGGCTCGGCAGAAACGTCGAGATTCTTTCCAGTGGCTGGTCCATGTCCCATTATTATACCTCTCTTATAATTATTATCCGAAGGATAAAGATCTTTACTCTTTATTTCTTATGAAGAAATCAATAAGCTGAGAGCCGGTATTAGACATCTCGGCCTCGCTTATCTCGATCTTGGAGCTTAAAAAGCTGTGACACCAGAGAGCGAGAACAGCCACTCCGATACCAAAGGCGGTTGTGATCAGAGCTTCTGCGATACCACCAGCCACAGCACCGATACCACCTGAACCGGTTAAAGCCATTCCCTGGAATGCATTGATGATACCTCCGATGGTTCCGAAAAGTCCAATAAACGGGGAAGAAGTCGCAATTGTTGCGAGAGTGTTCAGACCTTTTTTTAATTCTTGAATCTGTAGGGTTTGAGCCCGTTCACAGCCTCTCTGGATTGCATCAATCTGTTCATCCGTGGCGAGTCCAGCTTTTTTCCCTTCCAATAATTCTGTGAGTCCTGAAGTAGTTACTCTGGCTAAATGGCTTCCATTGTATTCTTTCTTGGATGAAAGGATTAAAGTTTCCTCAATTTTTCCTTGTTTAAGCAGTTGAGCCAGCTTCGGGGCAACCTGTTTGGATCTCTTTTTTGCTTTTCCGAATACGAACAGTCTTTCGATGAGGAAATAGACGGAAATAATAGAGAGAATAATGAGCAAAACTGCAACGGACTTGGCCAATAAACCCATTGCCTGCCACATTTCAATTAGACCAAATTGCATTTTAAGTACCTCCTAGTTTTAATCGAAAGCCATATAAAGCTTTTCTTTATTTAAGTTTAAATATAACAGTAACCGTAAAGATAACGCTTCTGGGGCGTCCATT
>CBDVEQ010000232.1:0-3369 GCA_965373045.1 uncultured bacterium
AACGGACGGCATCGCAGCAGATGGGATAAGATCGGCTCGTAAATTGTTCAGGCTATAGATGAGGATGTTAAGATATATTAGTTGAAATAATCTTATATAACCGTTTGAGATCAATTGTTATGGCTTGGTATTTGCTGTCCTTTTGTTCTTGAACAAGAATGACTTTTCCATTGAGTAAAAGATTTAGGGGGCCTTGCAGGATAAGTGTTTTTGGGATTTCCACTGCAAGGGATATTGGAGTGCCGATAACTATTTTTGATTTCAGAATAAAAATTGCTTTTTCAGAACTCATGGAAATAATACGTGTCCGTTCTCTGAATTCCCGGCCGTATGTGTCCATCCCGGTAACCAAAACCGGAAGAGAGAGCTTAAAAGATCGCGCCCTCTCCGATGCTTTGATTGAGCCTTGGACTGAAGTTTCTATAAATACGTTTTCCATGTTCTTATATGACCATTTTGCATCAGGCTTTCCGTAATTTCAATCGCTCATGAAGATGATTCAAGGGGTGATATTTGGAGGAGTTAAATCATCTGTACAGGTTATTTTCGGGATTAACCTGACTTATTCTTGTTTTATGATGTACTTGTTTTCGAATTTGATGGAGACACGCTGTTTATCCAAGTTCTCTTTGGATGCCTCAATAAAAACAACTTTTCCTTTGATGACCATTTTAAGGTCTTCGTCGTCTGACAGGTTCTTTGGTAGATCTATGGTCAGCCTGAGAGCACTGCCGATTAGAACAGGAGTTTTCATCCAAAAAGAAGAACCATTTGAATTGATGTAAGTGAGAACGGTTTTTTCAGCAAAGGAATTGCCGGATCCATCCTCACCTTCAATGATGGTTTTTAAAGGAAGTTTGAACCCTTTTTCAGGTATGCTGAATGATGATGATTCACTTCTTGAAATTTTCCTGTACATGCTGTTTTTCCTCTTCCTGTTGTTGGTAAGTGAAAAATCTCATATTTATTATTTGTGGTCAATCACCTCTTTGGATGAAATAAGGGGTGATAATTATCACTTTCCATTTCCTATACCTGTTTCGTTGACAAAGAATAAGGGGACAGCTAAGATTGTCAGGAAAGAAATGGATTGGAGAGAATTTTGTCGAAAGATGAACATCAGGTTAAACACATAACAAAAAAAAGCAAGGATTTTTCCAAGTGGTATACAGAGATCATCCGGAAGGCAGAACTGGCTGATTATGCTCCGGTAAAAGGAATGATTGTCATCCGTCCATATGGCTATTCTATCTGGGAAAATCTGAAGAGTATTCTGGATAAACGCATAAAGGAAACAGGTCATGAGAATGCATATTTTCCTATGTTAATTCCGGAATCAGCCCTTCAAAAGGAGACTGAACATCTTGAAGGGTTTACTCCTGAGGTTGCCTGGGTGACTATTGGTGGAACAGAAGAACTGGAAGAGAGGCTGGCTGTCCGTCCAACTTCGGAGGCGATCATTGGAAGCATGTATTCAAAGTGGATCAAATCCTATAGAGATTTGCCTGTGATGATCAATCAGTGGGTGAATATCATTCGTTGGGAGAAAGCTACAAAGCCATTTTTGAGGACAACGGAGTTTCTCTGGCAGGAAGGTCATACAGTTCATGAAACACAAGAAGAAGCCCAGGAAGAGACTATGAAAATACTGGATATGTACAAGGAGTTTGTTGAAACAGAGTTGGCGGTTCCCGTTATATCCGGGATGAAAACGGATCGGGAGAAGTTTGCTGGAGCGTCTGCGACCTATGCCATCGAAGGCTTGATGTCTGATGGAAAATCCCTTCAGATGGGAACTTCCCATAATCTTGGACAGAATTTTTCCCGGGTCTTCAATATACGATTTGAGGACAGAGAGCAAAAGCTTCAATATGCATGGCAGACTTCTTGGGGGGTTTCCACTCGATTGGTGGGTGCTTTGGTCATGTCCCATGGAGATGACTCTGGCCTAAGGCTGCCTCCAAATATTGCTCCCATCCAGGTTGTCATTGTACCCATATCTATCGGCAAGTGGAAAGAGGATGTCCTTCCAGTTGCGCAAAAGATCGAAAAGAATCTTCGGGAAGCTGGGATACGCGTAAAATTGGATGCCAGAGAGGAATTTACTCCGGGTTGGAAGTTTTCCGATTGGGAGATGAGGGGGGTTCCTCTACGGCTTGAGATCGGTCCGCGTGATGTCAAGGAAAACCAGGTGGTTGTGGTTAGACGGGATACTATGACCAAAGCAAAGCTTTCTGTTCAATTGTTAGCCTCCAAGGTTCCGGAATTACTCGGCCAAGTCCAAAAATCACTTTTTGACCAAGCCCAGGATTTTCAGAAAAATTGCACTCATAACGTTCAATCCTATAATGAGTTCAAATCAATCCTCGCTTCGTCCCGTGGGTTTATTAAAGCACATTGGTGTGGCGCGAATTTTTGCGAGGAAAAGATCAAGGAAGAAACAAAGGCCACGATTCGAATATTACCTCTAGATGAGAAAATAAAGGAAGGGGCATGTATCTACTGCGGAAAAAAATCAAAGATTCTTGCTTATTTTGCCTTGTCATATTAAATAGGATTCAAGGAATCAAGGGTTCGAGTGAAAGAATAAGAGGCCAAGGGCGGCTTAGCCAGCGAGAAAAGCGAGAAAAGATAGAGAGCCCAAAGCAGCTTAGCCCAAGGTCATTTATTGTAGAGGGCAAAGGATAAAGAAAGAAGAGCGAGAAAAGGTGAAAGGCAGAGATAAAAAGAACAGAGAGAAAATGGTTGCAGTTCAGATCGAGGCCAGGGGTATTAAAAATACCAAAGTGTTGAGTATAATGAGGAAGCTTCCGCGACATCTTTTTGTTCCGGTCGGAATGAAGTCGTCAGCATACCGGGATGAACCTCTTCCCATAGGAGAAGGACAAACGATTTCTCAACCCTATATAGTGGCCTATATGACGGAAGCCTTGTCACTGAAGAAGCATGAGAAGGTTCTGGAGGTCGGAACAGGGTCTGGTTATCAGACAGCAATTCTTGCTGAGATGGTTAATGAGGTCTATACCGTAGAGATGGTTGTGTCCCTGTCAGAAAAAGCTCAAAAAGTATTGGTGGAATTGGGATATAAGAATATTTTTTTTAAGATTGATGATGGGACCTATGGCTGGAAGGAAAATGCTCCTTATGATGCTGTGATGGTAACAGCCGCCCCTTCAATAATCCCGAAGGAATTGATGTCTCAGTTGAAAATCGGCGGAAGATTGATCATCCCTGTGGGAGATTTTTATCAGGACCTTGTTTTGATCGTACGTGAGAAAGATGGTTTCCATGAAGATAAGCTTCTGCCGGTTCGGTTTGTACCATTGGTAACAACTCAGTAAAACTATTCAGCCTGAATAAAGCAGGATA
>CBDVEQ010000233.1:0-3353 GCA_965373045.1 uncultured bacterium
CGACTTTCATTCGTCAAGGATAACAGCAATCAAATAAGGACATCTGATGTTGTATTGACAGAAGAGCACACTGCTTCTATAGTAGAACTTCATATTTTAACTCGAATAATTCATATGAAAATCATAGATACGCCTCTGGTGAAAAAAGTCAGAGAAGCTTACCGTTCCGGACAGGAAGATGAAGCCTTAGAGCCTATTGTTGTTGTGGACCGAAGCGGCAGTCCTGTCGGAAGAATGGAAAATGGGGATTATGTTATATTTTATAACATCCGGGGAGAACGTGAGATAGAGCTTACAGAAAGCCTGACAGCAAAAGAATTCCCCCATTTTCCAAGGAAGGACAAAACCTTACTCAATTTTGTCACTATGATCGAGTACAGTTCTTACCTGGATGTAAAGGTTGCCTTTCCACCGGAGAACGAGATAAAAAATACATTGTCCGAGGTGCTATCTAATGCCGGTATACGATTTGTAAAAGTCGCGGAATCGGAAAAAGCGGTTCATATCGGATATTTTATGAACGGAAAAAACGAGAATCCATTTCAAGGGGAGGAGAGGATTATCGTCCCTTCACCTGAAGGGATTGCCTCCTATGCTGAAGCCCCGGATATGAGTGCGGATCAGGTCACGGATCAAGTAATCGAGAAACTTCAGGATTGCTCCTGCCGGTTTATTGTTGCTAACCTTGCCAATGTGGATGTGGTCGGCCATATTGAGGACAGAGATGCCGTGTTTGCAGCTGTACGGTCCGTAGATATACAGTTGAGCAGGATCCGGGATGCCTGCCGTAAGAATAACGTGACCTTGCTCGTCACTGCAGATCACGGCACAGCAGAGGACTGGCTGTATCCTGATGGTACAATTAATACAGGTCATACAAAAAGTCCGGTTCCATTTATCATCGCAGATTTTGCATCTGAAGAGCCATCAGGTCTGGTTTTGAACGATAGGGGAGAACTGTCTGATATTGCGCCCACAATACTGGAACTTCTTTCGATAGATAAACCTTCTGAGATGACGGGAAACAGTCTGATATCCTGTGCAGATGATCCGGGCGATCTGCAGAGGAGGGTTTGTCTTCTTATTCTGGATGGATGGGGAATGGGCGGGGATACTGAGGGAAATATGATCATTCAGGCTGGGGCGCCGGGCTTTGATAAACTCTGGGAAGAATTCCCGCATTCTCAATTGGATGCTTCGGGCGAAGCCGTGGGCATGCCTCGTGGCACGGTCGGCAACTCCGAAGCAGGGCATCTTCACATTGGTGCGGGCCGGAGAATCTTTCTGGACCGGGTGCGGATAGACAGGGCCATCCAAGACCGCACTTTTTTTTCAAATAAAGCATTTGTCCGGGCCATGGACAGGGCCAGGGAGAAAAAAGTTGCTTTACATCTTCTGGGCATTGTCTCCCATTACAGTTCCCATGGGACCATCGATCATCTTTTTGCCCTGCTCAAGCTCGCTCGAAATATGGAGATAAAGAATATCTTTGTTCACTCCCTGATCGGACGGAGAGGAGAGCGCCCGGAAAGCGGTGCGATCTATGTTTCTCAGGTAGAAGAGATGTGTCGGGAAATAGGTGTTGGGACCGTGGTTACGGTAATGGGTCGTTACTGGGCTCTTGACAGAGAAGAGAACTGGCATCTTGTAGAAAAAGCATACAGAGCCCTTGTTTTCGGAGACGGAACACAAGTCATTGTCTAAGCAAGGGATAAAGGGAACTTTTTTGTACAAAATGCGTATTTTTTATATGAAAACAGTACAGCTTGGAGTATTCACAATCTTGGATCGTTAATGAGTATAGAAGTTAAGGATATCCATTTCAGCTACGGCCGGATCAAGGCTCTTGATGGAGTGGACATGGAGCTGTCCGAAGGAGCAGTCGGGCTTTTAGGCCCGAATGGTGCAGGAAAAAGCACACTGATCAGGATTCTTCTGGGGTTCCTGATCCCCCAGAGCGGAGAGGGGCGTATTTTTGACCTGGACATCAGGAATCAGCAGTCCATGATCCGCCGTTATATCGGTTATATGCCGGAAGATGACTGTTTTATTCCAGGCATGGATGCTGTATCTTTCACCTCTTATCTGGGGGAGTTGTCCGGGATGCCGCGCCAGGAAGCCATGAAACGGGCCCACGAAGTTCTGTACTATGTGGGATTAGAGGAGAGCCGTTATCGCTTTCTGGAGACCTACTCTTCTGGTATGAAGCAGCGTCTGAAACTGGCTCAGGCGATCGTTCATGATCCCAAACTTGTCTTTTTGGATGAGCCTACGAGCGGACTGGATCCTCAGGGAAGAAAAGAGATTTTGGAGCTGATCATAGACATTTCGTCAAAAAAAGATATCCAGGTTTTGATCTCTTCGCACATACTATCCGACGTTGAGCAGGCCTGTTCCTATGTTGTGATACTGGATAAAGGGCGTGTAGCTGCTCAAGGAAATATCAGTGATCTCAAGAAGGTTTCTTACAGCTTGTATGAGATTAAAATAAAGGGAGATGTTGTTCTTTTTCAGAAACAACTCCAAAGGATCAAGGGAAAAGTGGAGGAAACTGTTGAAGGCGTCATGAAAGTCTTTATTCCTCCTGATCAGGATCCCGGAGTGATCTTCAGGATCGCATCCCAGAACAATTTTCAGATTAGGCACTTTGTAAAAAGCCAGACTTCACTTGAGGATTTTTTTGCCGATACGGTGGGAGTGGAATGATGGGCATTAAAGAACAGGGATACACACACTGGGACGGCGAACTTGCTCCCGGCCGGTTCCCGTGGAAGCCGATTACCAGATACGGCATCAAGCTGACATTCAAGAGAAAATTTTTCAAGCCGTTTTTTTTAATGACGCTTCTGCCCGCTGTTGTCTTTCTTGCAGGAATATATGTCTCAGAAAGGATCCAGGATTTTGAATTTATGATCGAAGGATCCTCAACTCCGTTTACAGTTAATCCGGGATATTTTTACACCTATTTTACAAGTGTTCTATTTATGATCGTTATGATCCTGGTTTTTGCCGGGTCAGGCCTGATATCGGATGATCTGAAACACAATGCTCTGCAGCTTTATTTTTCACGTCCTTTGAAAAAAAAGGATTTTTTCACTGGAAAAGTTGCTGTTATTGTTTTTTTCCTATTTATCATCACTTTGATCCCGGGCCTTATCCTTTTCATTATGAAGCTTGTTTTTTCCGGAAGCTTCCAGTTCCTGCGTTCCTTTCCATGGCTTCCTCTGTCGATCATCGGATTTTCTGTTTTCATCACAGGCTTTTTTGCCTGTTATGCTCTTTTTCTGTCGGCACTAAGCAAGAATCGAAGATATGTGTCTATTATGATATTCGGGCTTTACATATTCTCAGAT
>CBDVEQ010000234.1:0-3346 GCA_965373045.1 uncultured bacterium
GCGAGGACTTCCCGGAACCGGACACGCCTGTCACGATGATCTGCTTATTTAGGGGGATATCAAGATCTATGTTTTTGAGATTATGAACCCTGACGCCCCTGAGAATAATCCTGTTCTTCATGTTTTCTTATACAAGACCTTTCCGCCTCCGCAATCATTCAGGTTAAAATATTTGATATTTGTCGTCTTTAATAATGGTTTCCTGCATGCCGTTCTCCATATGAAGAACAAGAGAAGCGACCTTGATCCTCGGTTGGGTTTCAGGGATATATATACGGTCCAGATGAATGACTTCTTCCGGTGAAGAAAAATCTTCGGGCCCGATTCTTCCGCCAAAATGCTCGCTCCGGCCAAAGGCAATATGCAATCCCAGTTTTTCATCAAGCAGAATCTTTCCTATGGGAAACAAACCGAAGCCTCCCAGGACTCCGAATCCCAACTCCGCCATATTTCCATAGGCAGGCTCTCTCCGGAGATGATCCCGTTCTCTAGCAGCAGCCGGCCCTGTCCCCTTGACTGAAACTGCCCTGTTCTCCTCGACTTTAAAAAGTACTACTTCATTATCGATCTGAACGGGGAGGTCACCTTGAGTCCGGCTTTTCTCGCCTTTTTCACCTTCATAGGGAACAATGTAGGCTTCGCCGCTGGGGAGATTCCCTGCCGTGCCTTTATCAGGGAATCGGCCGCTGCTTGCATGAGCGGTCCTGTGGCGTAGATCGAAAAACATTTCATACGCATCCCGGGAATCAACTACAAATTTGATTAATGCTGATTCCGCCTTGTCCAACTCGTCCTTTATTATACGAACACGTATATTGACAATATTATAATCGATTTTAAGCGCCGGAATCATATCCGCAGAAAACCCGGGCATTGTTGCAGCACGAAACCCGTATTTTTTAGCCGCATTTTTCAACGGGGCGGTCGTAGAATATTCCGTCACCGCAAGGAACAGCTGGATTTCTTCGAATATCTCCACAAAAGAAACCTTCCTCCCGATCTTCCCCAGATCATCTGCAACGGCCGGAGGTTTTTCGTCTATAAAAAATGCCTTTGCAGGAAGCTCCGCATTATTGGAACTGACATCAGGATAAGCGATCAGTTCGACTCCATGAAGATCAAGTTCTCCAAATCGATCTTTCAGGAGGTCATACCATTCAGAAGCCATGCTCCGTCTTTGTTCCCAATCCTTATTATCCTGCTCAGATTTACTTGGGATATCCACCATAATCCCCAGATAACGATCATCCGGAAACCGGGGGAAAACACTTTTGACCAATCTGACTAAATCTTCGGCCGTTAAATTATTCATTCTACTTTTGCAAAACCGGGACAACAATATAACAAACAAATACTATAGAGAATAATACTGAACATTGTCAACAGCAGCAGGCCTCCGAACCAATTACTGAATCAGAATTTTTATACCTCCGTAAATAGCGAACCCTAAGGTTCCATAGCCTTTGACCAGTTCGTATTCACTATCCAGGATGTTATCCAGCCGCATATAAATCTCAAATCCGGGAATCAGATTGTATGATACAGTCCCATTCAAAAGTGTAAAAGCATCCATGGTCATTCTTGTTGATGTCCATCCGATCCAGGCCATATCCTCCCTTTCCCCGATATGAAGAATGGTCAGGGTAATATTCGCCTTTTTCTTAAATGAAAAATCCATACTGGCCGAAAATTTATTCCTTGGTCTTCTCAAAAGAAAAGAATCTGTTTTCTTATCCTTGGCATCAGTCCGGGTATAGGATGCAGAGAATGACATATTTTCTACAGGCTGCCCCTTCAGAAATACTTCAGCCCCGGTAGAAACAGCTTCACCTACATTTACATAACCCATAACGTAGTCAAAGAGGACCAGGTTTTCATAGTTGCTGTGAAAATATGTTGCTCCCAACAAGAACCGATTTCCGAAAAAGCTTTGTTCAAATCCAGTATCCCATCCCGTGGATCTTTCCGGTTCCAGATCTTCATTCCCAACCGGCCCCCAGAATGTCCCTGGGGCATACAATTGATAAAGCGAAGGCGCTTTAAATCCTGTTCCATAGGTCGCTTTGAGCCTTGTTCCTGTCGTTTCTATATAATAAGAGGGAGCGATCCTTAATGTAACTGCGCTTCCAAATCGATTATGGGAATCAAGACGGGCTCCCACTGTTGCAAAAAAGCGATCTGCCAGCCGGATCTTGTCCTGAACATAGGCGCTGGTCAAATGAGCTTTTTTTAAGGGGAAAAAGCTTGAAAAGGGACCATAAAGCCCCATTGAATTGTACTCGGATTCACCTTGTTCCCGGAGATGCTCAAAACCAAATGTCAGGGTGTTGGTCTTATTTAGAAAAAGGTTGTGCTGCCAATCGATCTTGAAAATCCTGCTTTTGTAAAATGCATCTTCCGAAGAGAAAGGATTCTGTTCGTCCTTCGGATTGTCATACTGCCGGTCATTCTCTAAAAGAGAAACATAAAATTTTTGCTCCCAGCGATTGTTCAGAAAGAGGCCTTTAAATCCCGTTTTAAAAAGAAAAGCATCATATGTCTGGACATTATTAGGATCGTCACCATAAGCTCCTCCGAAATTATCAATATCCAGCCTTGTATTTATGGACTTCAATACAATATCAAAAGAAAGATTTTCCCTGGGCTTCACATCAAACCTCCAGGAAAAGGATTGATTGCGCACACCATCTTTTTCCTGATTTCCGGAATAAGCCGAGCCGGCAGCAGATACCCCCTCAGTCGCCAGATAGGACGCACCAAAAGAATAGGACCATATCTTTTTTCCACCGCTGATAACCGCATTCATCTCCCTGGTTCCATAGGAGCCTGCCCTGGAAGAAAATTCAATTTTCCCTTTTCCTTCACCTTTTCGTGTAATAATGTTGACAACACCGGCCATAGCATCGGAACCGTAAAGAGTGCTCTGGGGACCACGCAGGATCTCAATCTGCTCAACATTATCCAGAAGGAGAAGGCTCAGATCAAAAGTCCGTCCCGGGGTAATAGGATCATTTATTTCCACCCCATCGATCATGATCTTTGTGTGCTCGGAATTGGCACCACGCATGAGGAGGGAAGCGGATGAACCCGGAGGACCGTTCTGTGTAAATACTAACCCCATAACTCCCTCGAGAGCTTCAAGAACAGTGGATTTATTCATCCTCTGCAGCTCTTTCCTCGTAATGACGGTAACAGAACTAGCGACCTCATTCTCAGGGGTCTCGACCCTGTTGGCCGTAACCGTGATCTGGTGCTGGAGAGATGACTTTGTTGTTCGATCTTCGCCATCCTCAGAATAACTTGAAGATACAAAGAAAAAAACAACGAGGACAATAAAAAACAATCT
>CBDVEQ010000235.1:0-3243 GCA_965373045.1 uncultured bacterium
AGGAAGGCTGTACGAGATCAAGTTCTACACTCATTCGCCGCATGAACTGATCACCAACTACAAGGACAAGATCTATATCGGAAGAGATTTTATCGATCTGTTTAATTTCAAGCGAAAACACTACGGGCTCAAAGAGTCTATCGGATCTCTGAAGGACCAGTATGATATTGTTATGGACAGGGCCGAAGAAAAGCTGAAGAAACCTCTCCGTTACAAATCTTTTTTTCAGGAAATCAAGGAATCTGTAAATGAACTGTATGAAGAGAGTATGTCCATCATACAGTCCCTCCCTAAAGAGATAAAATTTGCGAATATTTCCTATCAGGACATGGTGGAGATCAATGCCCAATACAGGACTATCAATCATTACGTGATCGAATTAAATGATGAGGTCGCCGAGTTCGAGAACCTTCTTAGATTCCGCAATGAAAATGATTTTGTCCGCTATGTAACCAAGTATAAGAAGGACCTGTCCAATATGATCTCTCTTTTCAATATCAAGATCAACGGTAGTTTTTCGGAGAAGATCCGAAACTGCAAAAACAGCTGATATTTACTGAAATCAGGTTAATGGCTTAATCCTTTGCCTTTTTTAATGCGGATCGTTCCGTACTTGGTTGCCAGGTGTATGGTCGGTCCTGATGCTGTGGGAAAGGCCTTGATGTGGGTTACTCCGTTTTCCTTGTTATAGCTCAATTCCTCATCCAATTCCCACTTTATATCACCGGTTCGTGCTTGGGCTTCAAAGGGGTACTGCTGGCCGGAAGGCCAGAAAAGAGTGATATTGGCATAATCTCCTTTTGCCTCGATCCTATGTGTCAATGGCAAGGGGGTAAGGGTGATGTTGCCGTTGGGTAGGGTAATGAGAGTTTTTCCTGAGAATGATTCAAGCTCAACAAACCGGTAGGAAGAAAAGATAGCGATAGTGTCTCCTACAATGTTTTTGCCGTTAATACGGAGATTCTTTCCCCGGATGTTGAGATTTCCATGAATATTCTGAATTTTCACTCTGCTATAGCGCCCGTGGATATCGACATTTCCCCTGGCTCCATCGATCGCCATACGGCAGTTGTTACCGACGAGCGTGACCCGGCCTGCATCGAGCAGGGATATATTTCTGTACGAGCTTTCGATCTCTGTCGCTCCAACAATTTCTTGGCCGGATACCTCGCTGTGTGCTGCTTCTACCAGAACATTGCCTCGAATATCTTCTAAAGCGACCTTCCCATAGCGGTGTTCGATCCTCACATTCCCAAGGATACCAGTTAATCTGACATGTGAATTACGGCTGTTAATCTCGCAATCTTCTTGAACATTTGTAACATTTACATCGTTGTAGCTGTTATTCAGTGTCAGTTTACCGCGGATATCCTTAACTTCAACACCTCCGTTCCTGTTGGATATATCGGTGTCTCCCACAGCTTCTGCCTTGACTGGGCCGTGGGAGTTGCTCACATTAAGTTTTATTCCTTCTGGAACACGAATTGTAAAGTGTGTGCGGATCCGATTTCTTCGAAAATCTTCTCTGTTGACAGAAAGGACAATTCGATAGGAGTCTTTTTTGATCCGAATGTTCAGCCCCCCGGCTATTTTCCGGGCATTGTCTTCTTTGCGGCTCCAGATCTGCTTATCCAGCTCGATAGTGATCTTTTCTCCTTCTGTTCCCAGGACATCGACCGTTCCATTGCGGTTCAAGATGTGAAGCTCAGCAGGGAGAGGGGCTTCGATCTCCTCTGTTTCCTTGAATTCATATTTCTCACCCTGGAAAATAAAGCCTTCTCCAAGATCCCAGTACAGGTCGATCTTCCCGGTGTGTACTAGGGTGAGAAAGATTCCTACGCCGATGATCAGGAGCAGGATAATAAATTCTTTGATTTTCATTGTTGCCTCTATGTTTTGCCGGACGTGTTTTTGTTCTCTTTAAGTCCGAAATAGAGTTTCCATCCGCCCCAGGCGATAAGGACCAGGGGCCAGAGCCGGGCAAAAAAATCCCAGATAGCAAAATCAAGATTGTGGAGAAGAAAGATCAAACCGATAACGACTAGTATGATTCCCCATGCGAGTGGATCTTTTCTTTTGTGATTGGCCATGTTTATTCTCCTTCAGTCCTTCTTTTTATTTTCTTTCGTGTAATCATAGATGAATTTCGCTCCGATGCCGATAACCGCAACAGGCCACAGGTCCCAGAGAATGTCATAGCTGATAACGTCGAAATTGGCCAGGAGAAAAACAGCTCCCAGAGCGATGAGAACGATTCCCCAGAAAACTGAACCGGCTTTTACCAGTTCGGGGAGGTCATCAACACCGGGTTCTTCATAATCTTCTCCTTCCAAAGCCTTTTTGTTGATCCTTTTGGCATCCTGGACAGATTCAATGATCTGATAGAAATAGAATCCTGCCAGGATCAATCCCCAAAAAGGTTGGCCTGTTCCGTTTGACTGCATAGTGACCAGGGCTGCGAACAGGACCAGGTAAACCATGCCTTTGACGTGATTCCGGTTATAAAAAGCTCCCACTCCGAAGGGAAAGAAAAACGCCAGGATCCCAGCAAGGGCCGGAGATTTTGGTGGTCTTTGAACGATAACTTTGTCTGCCATTTTATTCCTCCATATAAATATAGATTTATTTCTCTTTTTCTCCTCCGAAAAGATTTAGATTTTTCAGAGAATAAAGAATATTGTCTTTGTGCTCGCCCAGAGATGAAGTGAAGGATTCAGCCCGGGCGTATAATTTTTCGATCTTGTTGTAACCGAGGTGAAGCTGTCTGTCCACGGTCCTGTTGAGGCCGGCCCGGTCCGGATAAACAGTATAGAGAGAGACCAGGATCATCAATATGGAAGCCGCCGCAAAAACAGGCTGCAGGGAAGGTGTGGTCAGGAAGTCGAAGCGTATGAAACGTTTTTTCTTTTTTTCCATGGATTTTTTGGGGATCACGTAAAGCCTGCGGCTCAGGTTTTCACTGACATCGATCTCTGGAAAAGACTCCATAGAAAAGCGTATTTCTTTTAAATAAATATAAAGCGAGGAGCACTCCTGGCAGGTTTTGAGGTGGTGTTCAACAAAGGCTTTGTTCTGGGAAGAAAGTTCATTCTCCAGATAAGAAGAGAGCTGATCCTGGATCTGTTTACATTTCATTGTTTCCCCTCCCTTTTTTTTCTTTGAGGATTTTGGCCAGATGTATTCTTCCCCGGTTGACTCTGGATTTAACCGTACCGAGAGGCAGGGATAATATCTCGGCTATCT
>CBDVEQ010000236.1:0-3217 GCA_965373045.1 uncultured bacterium
TTAGATGATTGTGTTAATGTTTAAACGTATCGCAAATTTTTATGAATAAAGCAGGCAAATAAAAAAAGGAGAGATAAGAATGAGTAATAAAAAGGTACAATCCGGGATGTCGAGACGGGATTTTATCAAAACTACATCTGCTGTCACCCTGGCGGCTGCAATGCCTCTGTCCGGAGGTCTGTTTGCCGCCGGATCGGATAAGATCCGGGTCGGAATGATAGGTTGCGGAGGACGTGGAACCGGAGCAGCCATCAATTGCATAGAAGCCAGGCCTGATGTTGTTATTACTGCCATGGGGGATCTGTTTGGAGACCATCTTAAAAATTCATTCAAACGGTTGACTGAAAAAGTTCCAAAGGAAAACCTGGCCGTTACAAAGGAAAGGCTTTTTACGGGATTTGATGCGTATAAAAAAGTCCTGTCCACGGATGTGGACCTGGTCATAATGGCTTCACCTCCCCATTTCCGGCCGATCCATCTTAAAGCTGCCGTGGAAGCGGGAAAGCATATTTTCATGGAAAAACCTGTGGCTGTTGATCCTGTGGGTATCCGTTCGGTGATTAAAAGTTCTCGACTTGCATCTGAAAAGAGCCTGGGCATTGTTGCCGGCACACAGCGCCGCCACCAGGCCCATTACCTGGAAGTTATGAAGCGTATCCACAATGGTGATATCGGTAAGATCGTATCCGGCCAGTGTTATTGGAACATGGGAGATCTCTGGATCGAGCGTGCAATGAACAACTGGGTAGGTTGGAAGGCAAAAGGCTGGTCGGACATGGAATGGCAGGTCCGGAACTGGCTTTTCCTTACCTGGCTTTCTGGTGACCACATCGTCGAGCAGCATGTCCACAATCTGGATGTCATAAACTGGGCGATCGGCAGTCATCCGGTAAAATGTACCGGGATGGGCGGCAGGCAGGTGCGCAACGCTCCCCAGTACGGCAATATCTTCGATCACTTTGCCGTGGAGTATGAATATGAAAGCGGCGCACGGGTGATGAGCATGTGCCGGCAGACAGCCGGATGCAGCAGTAATGTATCCGAAAGGGTCATCGGGACCGAGGGATTTTCTTTTACTTCCGGGGCTAATGGGTTCATCCGTGGGGCAAGACCATGGACGGATGAAAAGGAGTCCCCCAATCCTTATATCCAGGAACATGTGGACCTGATCGCCAGTATCAAGGCTGGAAAACCTCTGAATGAAGGGGAAAGTGTTGCGGAAAGCACACTGACCGCTATTATGGGTCGTATGAGCGCCTATACTGGCCGGTCACTTAGCTGGGATTGGGTGATGAAAGCATCTAAGCTGGACCTGTCGCCTCCCAAATATGAGATGGGGGACCTTGCTGTTGAACCTGTGGCGGTTCCGGGCGAGACAGCATTGCTGTAGAAGCAAGGGGACGCGTACTTATCTTTGGACAAAAAACAAGTATGTGTCCCCATTTCTTATACTGGATAAATATTTTCAAATCTGTAAAATAAGGCCAACACATGAAGTATGCTGTTTTAGCACTGGAAGACGGATCCACATGGATAGGTGTTGGTTTTGGCGCTGAAACAAAGGTTTCCGGTGAGATCGTATTCAATACTGGGATGGTCGGTTATGTCCAGTCCATCACAGACCCTTCTTTTTTCGGCCAGATCGTCTGCCAGACATATCCGCTTATTGGAAATTACGGCGTAGGCCCTACAGAATTAGAATCACACAAACCTCAGATCTGGGGATATATCGTGTCCGAGCTCTGCCGGAAGCCTTCTCACTACAGGAGTGAGAGAGGCCTGGATGAATGGCTGAAAAAACACAACATTCCAGGGATCGAAGGAGTTGATACGCGGGAGCTCACAAAAACACTCCGGGTCAAAGGCACAATGCTGGGCATCCTGGAAGTCAGCAGAGACAAGATCGATGAAAAAAAATTGAAGGACGAAGTAGCTTCTGTTGAGGACCCAAACACCACCGATCTTGTCGGACATGTAACGGTCCGTAACAGGATAAAATATTCCGCTGATTCGTCCCCCAGGCTCAATGTTATTGTTATTGACTGCGGAGTCAAGCTCAACATTATCCGGTCCCTCTTGGAAAGGGGAGTGAATGTGATCAGGGTACCGGCTATTTGGGAAACGAAGCAGATTCTTTCTTTGAATCCGGACGGAATTCTTATATCCAACGGCCCTGGCGATCCGAAGAAAGCCGGTTATGTGATCCGCTCCGTCAAAGATATCATAAAAAAACGCATCCCCATGATGGGGATCTGTTTGGGTAATCAGATCCTGGCCTTAGCTCTGGGGGGAAATACGTATAAATTAAAATTCGGGCACCGCGGACAGAATCATCCTGTTATAGATCTTGATACCGGGAAAAGTTTTATCACATCGCAGAATCATGGATTTGCTGTCCGGCCTGAGTCTCTCGACAGCAGTGCCCTTCGTGTGACGTTTAGAAATGGAAATGATGGGACAGTGGAGGGAATATCACACAGGAAGTTTCCTATTATGGGAGTTCAGTTCCATCCCGAGGCCTCTCCGGGCCCCCAGGATACATCGTTTCTGTTTGACCGGTTCATCCGGATGGTAAAAGAGGAAAAAGCGTAGAACATGCCCAAAGATCAGAGCATTAAAAAAATCCTGATCCTCGGCTCAGGGGGGGTTCGGGTCGGGCAGGCGGCGGAATTTGATTATTCCGGCTCCCAGGCTCTGAAAGCGTTGAGAGAGGAAAGAATAGAGACGGTTCTTATCAACCCGAATGTTGCGACCCTGCAGACGTCCCATGACATGACAGATAAGCTCTATCTTGAACCCATTAATCCAGATATTGTCGAACAAGTCATAAAAAAAGAAAAACCGGATGGGGTGCTTCTGTCGTTCGGGGGGCAGACAGCTCTGAATATCGGCGTAATTCTTTTCGATACCGGGATATTTGATAAATATGGGGTTAGAGTTCTGGGAACCGGGATCGAAACCATCAAAAAGACAGAAGACCGGGCCGAATTTAAAAAAGCCCTGGATAAGATTGACGTTCAGACCGCGCCTAGTGATACGGCGCAATCCGTAGCAGAAGCGAAAAAGATCGCTTCCCTGCTGGGATTTCCTTTGATGCTCCGACCTGCCTATATCCTCGGCGGATTGGGTTCCAGTATTGTCTGGCGTAAAGAGGAGCTGGAGTCTGCCGTGGAGACCGGTCTCACTCAGTCGCCGGTCAGACAGATCCTGGTGGAAC
>CBDVEQ010000237.1:0-3176 GCA_965373045.1 uncultured bacterium
CAGTGTATCCTTCTTTCCTGGCCGAAACCAGGGCACTGTAAAAAACATCAAGAGGGACATTGTAATAATCCTGGCTGTGCCACCAGTTGTCTGCCACTTTGAATTCCCCTTGTGTATAAAAGGGAAGAGACTTGAAGCTCATGAAACTGACATAGTCTTCCAGGGGTAACTTGAGGACATTGTCCAGATATTCTTTAGGTGTCATGGTTTTCCCGCCAACATCGATGGTTTCAGGAGGTTTTCCCATATATTTATCCAGGATGCTTTTGATGTAATCAACAGCCTTGTCCTCGTCCCAGTATTTGTTTTCTTTACAGAACGTCAGGTAATTGTGCATCTCTCGGAACATTTTGCTGTGAGTGTGTTCGGTCTTGCCGGGAAGGAGCCCTGTATAGGCATTAGCCGGAACGATCCCGTACTGTTTCATCCGCTCGAATACAGCATTATGCTCTGAACCCCCGGTAAAAAGCTGGCCGCCTTTTTTTTGGATAAAACCGCGTGCCTTTTCTACAAATTCCCAGTAGGCGATATACATTTCTGAGAGCTTTAATTCACCTATTTCCAAGCGCTTGAGTTCGGACTCCAGCATGGAAATTGTGGCGTAAGACCAGCAGGTGCTTGTCCACCACTGGCGTACAGGGGGATTGTGAAAGGATGGGGAAAATTCATCAAGGGAGGCGGGTTTGGGGATCCGGGAAAAATCCGAAGTGAGATATGTGCTTTTTTTCCCCATGAATTCACGCGTTTTATACTCGATGACATTTTTTTCCCGAAGGTCTTGATCCGAGATCTGAATTGGCTGCTTTTCGATGATTTTTTCTTCAGGAGTGCAGGATAAAACAGTGAAAATTAAAAACACAAATAAAAAGCTTAAGGAAAGTGAAATAATGAGCTTTTTCATGAAGTCCTCCTTGGCATGATAGTGGTTAAAAATGAGATTAATTATGGTATAACTACAGGAGAGAAAGTGCAATACAATCCTTATCTGTCTTTGACTTTAAAAACCATTGCGATTTGGTGTAAAATACCCTATTAGCTCTGGAGTATTCACTAGTTGAGATCAAAAGAGAGGAAAATGATGAAGAGAAAAACAACAACACTTTTTATTGCTCTGATGCTGTTATTTACCGCGTTCTCTTTCGGTAGTTTAAAGAATGATATAAAGATAACTCTGATGGAAAAACAGCTCCAGGAAATGAGTCCTGAAGGCCTTGTTCTGGCTTTTTATATTAAGATTGAAAATTTTTCGTCCAGGCCGTATTTTCTCTCCGGATACAGTTACAGGTTTGTGATAAACCAGATCGATTTTATACGCCTTGAGACACTCCTGGACAACGGCATCAGGATCGAATCCAAAAGAAGCTCTACTATCGCTCTTCCTGTAAAGATCACATATTCTTATTTGTTCAATGAGATCCCTGATGTCGCCGGGGCGGAAAGTGTTCCATGTTATATCATGGGCCGGTTTAATTTCTCCGATGGCCGGAGGAATCGGGGTTATTTACCAATAGCTTTTTCCGGGCAATTCCCCATTTTTAAAGATCCTGTTTTAGAACTGCTCCCCCTTAAAATGAATATGATCACCATAGCCGGGGCAGACGTGGAATTCCGCGTAAAAGTTAAGAACAACAATGGATTTGAATTTCCTGTAGACCGGATCGAATATGACCTTAAATTCGGAGGGCATCCCATCCATAAAGGCCGGATCAGTGGAAACAAGAATATTGCCGCCCATGGAGAAAAGATCTTTGCTCTGCCTCTTCTCTTGAATTTTTATGAAGTGGGCAGAGATGTCTATGGGCTGCTGCGACAGGCAGCGATGAACATCAGTTTTTCGGGAGAGGTCGAGCTCAAAACCATTTGGGGCCGTATCATCCGGCCTTTTGATGTGCAGAAAAAAGTCTCGATAGAACAAAAATAGCTCTTGCCGCAGCGAAGCAGGAAAAGGTGAAAGCCAGACGTCATTCCCACGGAAGTGGGAATCCAGTTTAAGATATGAAAATAAAGAAAATAGACTGGATTCCCGTTTTCACGGGAATGACGAGATAAACGAGAAAAACGAGATGAACGAGATAAACGAGATAACGACTAGTATAATAATTCCTACCTACAACCGGGCTGCTATGCTCCGGGAAGCGATCGAGTCTGTTTTTGCCCAGGATTATCTGAAAAATAAGGAACAGTCCGCCCGGTTTGAACTTTTCGTTGTGGATGATGGGTCCACGGATGACACACGCGAGATTGTTGGCTCCTTTGGAGACAGTTTATCTTATATATATAGTGAACACAGGGGCGTGAGTGCTGCCCGGAATCTGGGGCTCCGGCAGGCAAGAGGGGAACATATCGCGTTCCTGGATTCTGATGATCTGTGGAAAGAGGACAAACTATCCATCCAGATGAATTATATGAAGACCTTTCCAAAAGCGGTCATGTGTTATACCGAAGAGACCTGGATCCGGAACGGCCGGTTTGTCAATCCACGAAAAAAACACAGGAAATTTTCGGGCTGGGTTTTTGATAAGGTTCTTCCGTTGTGCCTTCTCAGCTTGAGTTCCGCGCTTTTCCGACGGAGCGTCTTTGAAGAGATCGGTGTATTTGACGAAGACCTTCCTGCCTGTGAGGATTATGACCTGGCAATTAGGCTTGCCCACAAATATCCCTGGCACCTTATATCCAGGCCTTTGATCTTCAAACGCGGGGGTCATGCAGACCAGTTATCCCAAAGGTTTCACAGCATAGATGTTTACCGGATTAAATCCCTGGAAAAGGCGCTAACCCTGGATCTAACTGGGGAGCAAAGAAAACAGGTCTGCCAGGCGATCGTGATAAAAAGCCGCATCCTGATCCTGGGCCTCAAAAAACGCAACAAATACGAAGAAATGTTGTATTATCAAAGCCTGATCGATAAATATAAATTTGGAGTATAAGGATTCAAGGATTCAAGTGAAAGAAGAAGAGCCCAAAGCCCAAAGCAGCTTAGCCCAAGGTCATTTAATTTGCGTCATTCCCGTGGAAACGGGAATCCAGCTCTTTGAGTTCATGAAGTTTCTTGACTTCTTCGACTTCAATAGACTTCTATGGACTTCGACAGACTTTTCTCGCAGATGAGACAAGCGAGATGTACAAGATGTACGAGACAAACGAGATGAACCCTTTTTTTCAACATATAGACAATT
>CBDVEQ010000238.1:0-3154 GCA_965373045.1 uncultured bacterium
AAATAAAAAGATCTTGATCAAACCGAACCTTGTGCTTACCGATAATCCACTTTGTGCTACACATCCCGATGCTGTGCGGGCCATTCTGGATTTTCTGACTCCTCATTTCAAAGGCCGGATCTTGATCGGAGAGTCCAGTGTCCAGGAGACTTTTGACGGATACAAAAATTACGGTTATTTGCCATTGGAAAAAGAGTACAACGTCAAACTTGTGGATCTGAACACGGCCGACTATCAATACCGTTATGTGTTCGGCAAAGGGAATAAACCGCTTCCGGTGAGGATCATTTCTCAATTTCTGGACCCGGACATGTATGTTATTTCAGCCGCCCGGATGAAAACCCACAACAAGGTCCTGATCACGCTGTCCTTGAAAAATGTGCTCCTTGGCTGTCCCGTCAAGGATAAAAAGAGAAATGACAAGGCTTTATTCCACACTACACCGCCGGCCGTAAACGGCCTCTGCCATTTTAATATGTTTCACATGTCACAGGAAGTGTTTCCAGATCTTGCGGTTATTGATGGATTTGTGGGGATGGAAGGCAAGGGCCCGGGCTGGGGGACTCCCATTGAATCACATATAGCCCTTGCAGGAATGGATGCTCTGGCAGTGGATACTCTTGCGACAAAGATCATGGGATTTGATCCAAAGAGAGTTCTTTACCTTTCGTCTATGACGGAAGCCGGTTTGGGCCAGGGCGAGATCGAAAAGATCCGTGTATTGGGCACCCCGCTGGATCAGTGCCTTTATCATTATAAGCCGCACGAAGAAATGGCCGAGCTTTATAAATTATAAACATGAAAGCAGGCCAGATGAATATCAGAGGATCAATTTTCCTCTTATCTATAATCGCAGCCGCTGTAATGTATTTCTCGGGTTTTAAAGCCGGGGTTCCTCCCCTGGTTATCTTTGCCCTTGTTTGTCTTGCTCTGTACTGCATGGGGCATAAGGTTCTTAAAAGTTTTTCCTTCACTGTATGGGTCTTTGCTTTTGTTGCTGCATCGATGTTTTATCCGGGGGCATTTGGCACATGGTTTGCGCTTGATCTGAAGGTCCTGATAGTTCCTCTTATTCAGGTGATAATGTTTGGCATGGGAACGACCCTGAATGTCCGGGATTTCAGCAGGGTGTTTACTATGCCCTGGCCGGTGCTGATCGGGATTTTTCTTCAGTTTGTGGTCATGCCTCTTGCAGGTTTTAGCATTGCCATACTGTTCCAATTTGAGCCTGAAGTTGCTGCCGGGGTTATTCTGATCGGATCCTGCTCGGGCGGTGTAGCGTCGAACCTTATGACTTATCTGGCAGGCGGGAATGTGGCTCTGTCCGTTACAATGACATCATGCTCTACGATGATAGCGCCCTTCATGACGCCTTTGCTGATGAAGACACTGGCCGGCAGGTTTGTGCCCATTGATTTTATTGCCATGATGCTTTCCATATTAAATATGATTATTGTGCCTATTATCGCCGGATTGGTCGCAAACAGGATACTCTACAGCCGCCGAACCTGGGCAGGTAGGGTAGGATCATTGACCCTGGTTTCTGCTTCATGCCTTTTTCTTGCTGCTGCTTTGCTTTTTATCAGGGCGGATATTTTTGGACCCCTGGCTGCGATCAGAAACGGAACCATTATCGGTTTTGCTCTGATCGGGATCGTAGCCCTTGCCAAGTTGATAGTCAGTGTCCTGCTTAAAGGGCCAAAGGACTGGATGGACAAAGCGCTGCCAATAGTGTCCATGGCCGGAATCTGTTTTATTATCGCTATCATCACCGCAAGGTCCAGGGATAAGCTTTTGACTGTAGGATTCGCGTTGATCATTGCGGGTATTTTGCATAATTTTATTGGTTATTTCCTCGGATACTGGGGTGCAAGAGCGGCGAAACTGGATGAAAATTCATGCCGAACCGTTGCTTTTGAGGTAGGTATGCAAAACGGCGGAATGGCAACCGGCCTGGCTATGGATGTATTAAAAAGCGCCAGCGCAGCTCTGGCGCCTGCAATATTCGGGCCGTGGATGAATATTTCCGGTTCTGTGCTGGCAACATGGTGGCGCCGGAGACCGGTTTAGGTTCTTTTCGATTTCGTTTATTTCGCCTTTTTTAATGCTTTTGATATTTTCTTTTTTATTTTTTTATATGATGGAGGAGGGCCTGTATTCACTTTTTTTCTGTTAATGAATAAAGCGTCAGATATGCCCCATTCGTTAAATACTTCTTTATCAAAGGTATTGATCTCTTGAAAAATAACCCTGTCGCCAAGTTCCAGGGATGCACGTTTTGCTCTTTCATGGACCATATTATAAGCCGGGCACCATCCATTCATAAATCCTGTCACCATGACCTTGTTTGGGTCTAATTCCTGCTTTTTTTTGGCTTTGATCCATTTTGGTGGCACTGCGTCATCAGAAAACGGCTTCCATAAGAGAACCCTCCCCATAAACCCTTCTTTTTCAACCTTTGCATATCCCTGTTTCTTAAACCAGGATGCTTTCATCCAGACCGGTATAGGCACTCCCCAAGCTGCCAGTCCTTTAGCCCCTTTCTTTTTCACATCCTCTTCTGCTGCCTTTATTAATGCTTTGCCGATTCCCTGTTTTTGATAATTCCCAACTCCCTTTTTTTTATATCCATGGACCCAGACACAAAGGATAAAATAGAGATCCTTGCCTTCTACATATGAGTGTTCAATAGGGATGTATTGGATCATGCCAACGGGTTTACTCTCCTCATTGAGGGCTAATTTGACGCCTAGTCCCTTGTCTTTCATCTTTTGAAACCAGAGTTGTTTATGATCTCCGGCTTCCCTCATCTCATCCGCCCAGTCTTCCAGGCATACAAAATAATTGTCTTCATATTCTTCTGTTAAACTAACAATTTTCATGAGTCCCTCTTAAAATCCATTTCAATTGTAATCAGTTTTTTTGGGCACGAAGAACAATAAAAGATCCTTCCCCGTATCCTTCCTTCACAGCCTGTCTGTGAGATGATTTTCCTGTGTCTGAAAATAAGGTCTGTACAAACTTGAAATTTATGAATCCTGTAGATTTTAGCACCTTTACAATTTCTTCTACAGTATGAAATGTGGCGTTTCGATAGAATTTACTTTCGCTTTTCTTTTCTTCGTATTTTTTACCTAGTTTACTATCCTTATCT
>CBDVEQ010000239.1:0-3132 GCA_965373045.1 uncultured bacterium
TCGAGACAAAAAAGATCAGATTTGCACGGGAATGACGAGAGTACGAGACAAACGAGATGAACCAGCTCAACGAACCCAATAAACCCAACCAACTCTTCTTGACTTCAACGACTTCTATAGACCCTATTTTTGCTGCATATGTTGTTTCTCTGTCAAATTTTAGAGTATGATTATGGCAGTCATGACAATTCTGGAAAAATTTGTCCAAACTATCAAACGATATGATCTTTTTTGCCGGGGGGATAGTGTGCTTGTTGCGTTTTCCGGAGGGGTGGACTCCACTGCGCTTCTCTTCCTGCTGCTTGAGATCAGAGAAAAGTGGGATCTGGATCTTTGCCTCGGGCACTTCAACCACAGCCTCAGAAAACAGTCGGATGAGGATGAGGCGTTGGTCAAAGAAACAGGGCAGTTGCTTGGCCTTCCTGTCTATACAGAAGGGGCGGATGTGAAAGCATATTCCTCTGAGTTTGGCTTGAACCTGGAAGAAGCAGGACGGGTATTACGGTATGAATTTTTAGAGAAGACGGCCCGGAAGATCAAAGCACAGAAGATCGCCACAGGACATACTCAGACAGATCAGGCGGAAACATTTCTGATCCGGCTGATGAGGGGCAGCGGCAGGAAAGGTTTGTGCGGCATTTTTCCTGTGGTCGAGGGAAAGATCGTCCGTCCTCTTCTCGGAATAGAGCGAGAGGAGATCAAGGAATACCTTATTGAGAAAAGTTTGTCTTTTCGAGTGGATGAGAGCAACTTGAATAAACGGTTTCTCCGCAACCGTATCCGGCTTGAACTGATCCCACTCCTCAGGAAACAGTATGATCCTCAGATCATTGCCCATCTGGCGAATACAGCCCTCCTGCTCCAGGATGAGGAAGTTTTGCTCACCCGTATGACCGGGGATGCAGCGGCAGAGACCATCCGGACCGGGGGTGTAGAAGCTTATCTGGATGTAGTGAAATTATCTGAACTGCCTCTGGCAATCTCTCGGCGGGTCATTCGCGTTTTTATCGAAAATATCAAAGGAGATCTCAGAGCGATCTCGCTCCATGATGTGGAAACTATTCGGGAGTTAAAGGAAGGGAAAAAAGCCCATCTGAAGAAAAATCTTGTTCTCATCAGAGAGCGCAACCGGATCCGTTTACTACGGGAAAAGGACAGGAGAATCGAGTACTCCTATAACTGGGAGGGGAAAGATCTATTAAACATACAGGAAATTAATTTGCAGTTTTTTGCAGATCAAATAAATAAAGACGAATTTACTGGGAAGTTTGACGATCTAAAAGAAGTCATGCTTGACAGGGATACTCTCCGGTTCCCTCTGATCGTTAGAAATAGACAGGAAGGTGACCGGTATCATCCATGCGGGGCTCCGGGCAGTAAAAAGATCAAGGAGATCTTCCGGGCAAGGAACATCCCTCCGTCAGCAAGAGATAAACATCCAATCTTCATCTCCGGCGGAGAGATCGTCTGGGCGCTCGGACTCCCAGTTTCTGAAAAACACAAGATCACGGACAGTACTAATACCATCTTCATCATCCGTATATCCCACATGTAGTCATTGCATGACAGAAAGCCTTCTCCGATGTATTCACTAGATTTGTCTGTCGACTAAAGATAGGTATCTTTCCAAATGGCAAAGACCAGAAGTGACCAGAGCTGGTGGCTGAAATTTTCTTTGCCCGACAGATGCCGGTCCATCATCCGCCGAACAGCATAATAATGGAAAAATCCTTCTTCCCTGATTCTTTTCTCTGAGAGTGTGTCGCAGAGAAGATCCTTCAGGTCTGTTTTAAGCCAGTGTTTGATCGGTATACTGAAACCTTCTTTTTTCCTGTAGATATTTTCATGCGGGAGAAAGCCTTCCATGGTTTTTTTAAACAACCATTTAGAGGTTTGTCCTCTCAGTTTCATTCGGCCCGGGAGGGAAAAGGCGAATTCAACCACTTTGTGGTCGATGAGAGGGACCCTGGTTTCCAGGGATGCCGCCATACTCATCCGGTCCACTTTGACAAGGATGTCGTCCACGAGATAGGACTGAAGGTCGAGAGCCAGTTCCCCGTTGATCCGGTCGAAGCGGTCAAGGGAAGTAAATATCCGGTCGAACGGCTCTCTGTCCTTGATACTGATGATGCCTCCCAGGGAATCGGAAAAACTATTGCTGTACAAGGACTGCTTGTTTTTCCGGGAAAGAAACATCATCCAGCGGAAATGCCTCAGATCCTTGCTGTTTTCAAATCCCTGGGCATACCGTTGGATCTTATTCCAGGCGCCCTTTTTTTTCTCAGAGGGAGGCAGCACTTTTAAAGCCGGTGAGAGAAGCTTGAAGGCATATGGAAGAATTGGGATCCTGGACAGTTTTTGGGCCTGATAGTGCTCGTATCCGCCGAAGACCTCGTCTCCTCCGTCCCCGGAAAGAATCACGGTCACATGCTCCCTGGCCATTTTGGAGACAAGATAGGTGGGAAAGATGGAGAAATCGCTAAAGGGTTCATCCAGGTGATGGATGAGCTGCTCAGTGAGGTCCAGGGCCTGTGGTTGTATGATGAATTCCTGGTGATCGGTATCAAAGGCCGAAGCGACCCGGCGTGCATGCGCCAGTTCGTCGTAGGTCTTGTCTTCAAATCCGATGGAAAAGGTTTTAAGCGGCGATGCGCCCAGTTTCCGCATAAGACCCACAATACAGGAGGAATCGATCCCCCCGCTTAAAAATGCGCCCAACGGCACATCGCTTACCAGACGGAATTGGACAGATTCCTTGAGGAGGGTATAGAGTTCATCCATTAAAGAATGGAGGGACCGTCTGTCTGTGCCTTGCTTCTGTTCTATACTGGTTCCCAGGTCCCAGTATGGTTTGATCCGCATTTTTCTTTTTTCGCAGATCAGTATGTTTCCTGCCGGAAGTTTGTGGATACCTTTGAATATGGAAAATGGGGCAGGAATGTATTCAAGGGTGAGAAAAAGATCCAGGGCCTGAGGGTCGATAGACCGTTTAACTCCGGGGTGCATAAGTACAGCTTTCAGTTCGGAACCAAACACCAGGGTATTATTATTGATGAGGGTGTAATAAAGGGGTTTGATCCCGAGCCGGTCACGTACAATAATCAATTTTTTTGTCCGTTTGTCCCAGATTGC
>CBDVEQ010000240.1:0-3121 GCA_965373045.1 uncultured bacterium
CATCGCTCTTGGGTTTGAACGGAGATTCCACTTCTTTATTCAACGTCACAAAATAGATCCGCGCCATAGAACCATAAGCATGATTCCATTCAGTTCTGCTGTAGATCGGATTAAAATCCCTGTCTGAGATAAAAAACAGATACTTCCCTTCCGAATGAAAAACAGGAGAATAGGATGAATACCACCCATCCGTCACCGCATGATTTTTCTTTGTTTTCAGACCGTAAAGATAGATTTTCTGCATGGCATCTTTTTCCCGCCTGGAATAAGTAATCCAGTTGGAATCCGGAGACCAGGAGTAATCTGTAATCTCCCAGGCTTCTGCTTTATCCACTACAATTATCTTTTTGGATTTTATATCAATATAGTTGAGGCGAAGTTTTTTATCTCCCCATAGGAGTTTTTTGGAATCCGGAGACCAATACATCTGATACTTATAGGTGTCTCCTCCTGAGGTGATCTGGACCGGTTTGCCTGTTCCATCCTGTGCAGTGATATAGATATCATCCTCGCCGCTGGCATCCGAAATATATGCGATCCACTGACCATCCGGAGACCATTTGGAATTTCTTTCATGGATACCGGATGTATTGGTCAGATTGCGGGTATTTCCATGTTTGGCCGGGACCGTAAAAACATCTCCTCTTGCCCCGAATAAAGCCCTTTTCCCGTCTGGAGAGATCTCATAATTGCTCACGAGGCTTCCCACTTTGACCAGTTTAGTCCGGCCGGAATTCAAATCATTAGCTATCCTGATCGGAACTTTAGTAATCTCTGTTTTGGCCAGATCAAATTTATATATAAATCCACCATTTTCAAAAACAATGGCTTTGTCCCCCAGAGAGGGAAACTTAATATCATAGTCTTTAAAATCGGTCAGTTTTAATGTATTTTTTGTCTGAGTATCATAAACAAAAAGGTTCATCTTTTTGTTCTCATCTCGATCGGATAGAAAATAGATATTCTGGTCCTGCCACATGGGAATGATGTCCTGAGCGAGATTATTGGTTATATTTGTTACCTCCTTCGAGGCAAAATCATAGACCCAGATATCATCCGCCATTCCGCCCCGATATCGCTTCCAGGTCCGGAACTCGCGGAAAATCCTGTTATAAGCCAACTTTTTATCATCAGGAGAAAAGGAGCAAAAGCCTCCTCTTGGCAGCGGGAGCTGTACAGGATAGTCCCCTTTGACCGTAGTTAGATAAAGCTGTCCGTTAAAACTGTTCCATTCCCTCATTCTGGAACGAAATATAATGGAGCTGTTGTCATGCTTCCATCCCATAACGATGTTGTTTGGTCCCATTCTATCTGAAACATCATCTCTGCTAAGGGCTGCAGTATAGGTCAAACGTTTAGGAACTCCCCCCTCTCGGGGAATTATAAAGACCTCCCGGCTGCCGTCGTACTCGCCTGTAAAAGCAATATATTTCCCATCATAAGAATAACGGGGAAACATCTCAAATCCCTCATGACTTGTCAGTCTGCGTGCTACTCCTCCCTCGGATGGCACTGAATAAAGATCGCCGGCATATGTAAATACGATCTGATCGCCGTGAATAGCAGGTGTGCGCAGCACACGAGCTTCCTGAATGGCAAAAGCCGAACTTACAGAAAATATCATTAAGAAAAAAAATGAGATGAATAAATTTTTTTTAAACATGATTCCTCCTTGGGGTGTTGATAATAACTTGAGTTGCTTAATATAACACGGAACAAGGAAGCTGGCAAGATAAGGAACCTTTTCATCTAGTTTGCATTTTATTGAGTCTCTATTTAAAATAGGATTAATCCGTATAAAGGAGAAGGACAATAACTAAACAGAATATGTCATATGAGGGAACACCTCAAAAAAAACTCGACAGTATCTTTCACCCCCGGGCTATTGCCATTATTGGCGCATCACGTCAGGAAGGAAGTGTTGGATATTCGCTTCTCGCCAATATTATCGACAGCCGGTATAAGGGAATCGCCTATCCTATCAACCCTAAAGCTGACAGCGTACTGGGTATTAAATGTTATCCCAGTGTTCTGGCTATCCCAGATGAGATCGACCTGGCTGTTGTTATGGTCCCGGCCAGACATGTTGCTTCCGTACTTGAAGAGTGCGGGAAAAAGAACATTAAAGGAGTGATCGTTATATCCGCAGGATTTAAAGAGGTCGGTGGAAAGGGTGTTGAATTGGAACAGAATATCAAAGATATCATCCAAAAATATGATATTTCTTTAGTAGGCCCCAACTGTCTTGGTCTGATCAATACTTCTCCTGATTTGTCTATGAACGCGACATTCGGGACGCAGATGCCTCTGGAAGGGAATATTGCTTTTCTGTCCCAGAGTGGAGCGCTCTGCGTTGCCGTTCTGGACTACGCCAAAGAATCCAATATCGGTTTTTCCAAATTTATCAGCATGGGCAATAAAGCCGGCGTGAATGAGAATGAACTGCTTAGTTATCTCAAAGACGACCCAAAGACCGATGTTATCCTGATGTATCTGGAAGACCTGGTCAACGGCCGGAAATTCATGTCCATCGCCCAGGAGATCACAAACCATCCAATGCGGCCCAAGCCCATACTCGCCCTCAAGGCAGGCCGTACTCTGACCGGAGCAAAAGCCGCTTCTTCCCATACCGGCTCTCTTGCTGGTACTGACAGTGTTTATGACGCGATCTTTCAGCAGAGTGGAGTCATCAGGGGAAACACACTTGAAGAGTTGTTTGATTACGTCAAGGCCTTTTCCTGTCAGCCTTTTCCTTCAGGCAGCAATGTCGCTATCATCACAAATTCCGGAGGCCCAGGTATCCTGGCCACAGATACATGTATTAACAATGGACTGAACATCGTGCCGTTCTCGGAAAATGTTAAGAAAAAATTAAGGACACATCTCCCCCCATCACTCAAGCTTAACAATCCTCTGGATCTGATCGCCGAAGCCCAGGAAGAGCATTACGAAGCCAGTCTGGATGAAATACTGGGAGATGATGATATCCACTCCGCTATAGTCATTCTGACACCTACTGCTTTTACTCATGTGGATGAAATCGCCCGTGCCATTGTGGCTTCATGGAAAAAACATGAAAAACCTGTGCTTTGCTGTTTCCTCGGCATCTACGATGTCTCAC
>CBDVEQ010000241.1:0-3107 GCA_965373045.1 uncultured bacterium
AAAAAAGAAAGAAAAACACATCGAGGCCGACAGGCTTGAAGAACGGACTCTTTATGACCTGGAAATGCTCCAGGAATTCGGATGGTGTCCTGGGATTGAAAATTATTCCCTTTATCTGAGCCGTAGAAAACCAGGTCAGCCTCCTTACACACTGTTGGATTATTTTCCTGACGATTTTTTAACTATCATCGACGAATCGCATGTTACGATTCCTCAGATTGGAGGGATGTATCACGGGGACCGTTCCCGAAAACAGACTCTGATCGAGCATGGTTTCCGTCTTCCCTCTGCTCTTGATAACCGTCCCCTTAATTTTGAAGAATTCGAGAAGAAGGTCAACCAGGTCCTTTATGTGTCTGCAACTCCGGGTTCCTATGAACTAAAAAAGGCCGGCAACCGTATCATAGAACAGATCATCCGCCCGACAGGCTTGGCTGACCCTGAGATTGAGATCAGACCGGTTAAAGGCCAGGTTGATGACCTGATGGCCGAGATAGAAAACCTGGCAATTGCCGACCAGAGAACGCTTGTAACAACATTAACAAAAAAAATGGCGGAAAATCTCACTCGTCACTATCACGAACAGGGAATAAAGGTCAGGTATCTGCATTCCGATATCGAAACTCTGGACAGAGTCAAAATCCTGAAAGACCTGCGAAAAGGAAAATTTGATGCTCTTATCGGAATCAATCTCCTCCGGGAGGGCCTGGACCTGCCGGAAGTGTCTCTTGTCGCCATACTGGATGCGGACAAGGAAGGATTTCTCCGTTCTGAAACCTCTTTGATCCAGACTTTCGGCAGAGCTTCAAGGCATATCAACGGAAAAGCCATTCTTTATGCGGACAAGATCACCCCATCCATGAAGCGGGCCATGGATGAAACATCTAGACGGAGACAGATCCAACTGGCGTACAATACCAAGTTTCATATCACACCCAGGTCCATCCACAAACGCATCGAAGAAACACCTATCAGTGTTTATGATCGGGATTATTATGATGTTTCCTCCATTTCAGAAGAACAGATGAAGTATTTCTCTACAAAAAAACGCCTTCAAAGAATGAATGAACTTGAACAACTGATGAAAGCCGCCGTCAAAAATCTGGAATTCGAAAAAGCGGCTCAATACAGAGATGAGCTGAAAAGAATAAAAAAATGGGAACTTGAACTAGGCGATTAAAATGAAGGACAGTCTGAAAAAGAGGCTTAACGCGATTCCCGAAAAACCCGGTATTTATATTTTTAAGGATAAAAAGGGGATCCCGGTCTATATCGGGAAAGCCCGCTCTCTCAGAGACAGAGTCAGATCCTATTTTAATTCCACCTTGGACAGGAAGACCGCAAATATCATCGCTGAGACCAGTGATATTGATTTTATCCAGGCGGATTCCGAGAAGGAAGCGTTGTTTCTGGAGAATAATTTTATCCGCCAGCTTCAGCCAAAATTTAATCTCCGCCTCAAAGATGACAAGCATTTCCCTTTTCTCAAATTGACTGTTCAGGAACAATATCCGGGAATCTACATGACACGCCGGGTAGAAAAAGATGGAGCGAAATATTTCGGTCCATTCAGCCCTGCTCTTCAGGCACGCAGGACCATCCATCTGATCTCAAAATATTTTGGAGTCCGTACCTGCCGCGAGCCTGTTCCCGGAAAAAGAAAGCGCCCCTGTCTGGATTTTGATCTGGATCTCTGCACTGCTCCCTGTGTGGGAAAGATCCCGGAAGCAGACTACCTTGAGCGTGTTCATAACGCGCTTCTGTTTTTAGAGGGAAAGGTGGAGATCCTACTCGATAAACTGGCATTAAAAATGGACGAGGCAGCCAAGTCTCAGAAATTTGAGCAGGCCGCACACTGGAGAGACCTTATTCGCACACTTGACGAGATCAAGTCCAAACCACAACTCATCACGATCCAACAGGACAACAAAGACATTGTAGGATACGCTCAAAAAAATAATGAGGCTGCCCTGGTCATATTCCTTATGAGGAACGGTAAGGTCCAGGACACAATTCGTTCCGTTTTTCACAGCATAGAAGATCGTGCTTATTTTCTCGGCAAACATCTTTTAGATTTTTATCAGGACCGCGAAGATCTCCCGAATCGGATCATCCTTCCCTTTTTACTTTCAAACAAGACCGAACTTACTAAAATGCTGTCCTCCCAAAAAAGGAGAAAAATCGAATTAATTGTCCCTCAAAGAGGAAATAACAAAAAACTCCTTGAATTCGCGATCCGTAATGCTGGTATTCTGCTCAGAAAATCGGACAAAGACCCATCCCCTCTTCTCGAGATCCAAAATATCCTCAACTTGAACAAACCGCCCTTCAGGATCGAAGGTTATGACATATCCAACACAGGAGGAGAGGAATCAGTAGGGTCTGTAGTGGTTTTTGAACACGGTCTTCCGAAAAAAGGCGACTATCGAAAATACAGGATCAAAACCATAAAGGGGCCAAATGATGTGGCAAGCATCCAGGAAATCCTTCGCAGACGCTTCACAAATATAATCCAGGAACATGGTCTCTACCCGGATCTAATCCTGATCGACGGGGGAAAAGGACAATGGAGTGCAACCTTTCAGGTTCTAGTGGAATTACAGCTTGAAAAAATCCCTCTGGTCTCACTGGCAAAAAAAGAAGAGCTTTTGTTTATTCCCGGGCGAATGGATGGCCTCCGATTGGAGAGGACCTCTCCGGCATTAAAATTATGCCAGAACATACGGGATGAAGCCCACAGATTCGCCCTTAGTTATCATAGAATAAAAAGGGAAAAGAGAAGTTTTTCCTCTCCCCTGGACGATATACCTGGAATCGGCCCCAAACGAAAAGCTGCTCTCCTAACCAGATACAAACATATTCAAAACATAAAAAAGGCTTCTACCAAAGAACTGGCCCGGATCATCGGGAAGAAGACGGCACACAGACTGCTCAAATCCTTGAAGAAAAGGTAAAAAAGTCTATAGAAGTCCATAGAAGTCTATTGGAGTCGTCGAAGTTGAAGAAGTCTATAATAGTTTATTGGGTTCTTTGAGTTCGTTGTGTTCTTTGGGTTATTTTAATTGGATTTAACTCAATAAACCCAATAAGCTCAATGAACTCAAAGA
>CBDVEQ010000242.1:0-3021 GCA_965373045.1 uncultured bacterium
AAAGAGAATGACAAGAAAAAAGAAAAAAAGAAAACATTCGGCACATCCCTGAAGCTCCGTTCTCTTACTGATGGAAAGGAGACCACCTTTAAATCCGTTCTTTCATATCAATTCACTAAAAATGGATCATTTCTTTATTATGTTGTATCCAGCAAAAAGGAACCTGGAACCGATGGGTTGTATATTTTTCGGCCGGGAGGGGAAAATAGTTCGGCCTTGTTGACAGGAAAGGGTAATTACAAGGGACTTGCTCTTGATAAGGAACAGACAAAACTGGCTTTTTTTACAGACCGGGACGATTATGGATCGGATGAACCGACATTTAATCTGTACGGATGTGCAGTCGGGGCTTCAAAGACTAATCTGTTGATCTCTCATTCATCAACACCCGGCTTTCCAAAAGGAATGTCGGTCAGTGATAAATCCAAGATCAGCTTCAGTGAAGACGGCAGTGTAATGATGTTCGGGATCAAGGAGATTCCTGAATCCAAAAAAGAGGACGAAAAAGAGGAAAAGGCAAAATTCGACCTCTGGCACTGGAACGATCCTTATCCACAACCACAGCAGAAGATAATGGCCTCCCGTGTGAAAAACAATACATGGGAGACTGTATATCACTTCAAATCCAAAAAAATGGTCAAATTGGCAGATGAGGATATCCCGGATGTGGAATTGTCGCGAAATGGAAAGATCTGCTATGCTCAAACCATCCAGCCTTACACCAAAAAAGTCTCCTATGATGGATCCTATTATGACATCTATGTGATCGACCCTGTCACAAGCACAAGAACTCTGGTTAAAGAAGAATTATTCAGGGGGGCTACACTTTCTCCAAATGGTAAATACGTTTACTGGTTCGAAGAAAAGGATTGGCATGTGTATGATATTGCAAGCAAAATTGAGTCTAATATCACAGACTCATTAGATATCCGGTTTGACAGGGAGGATTGGGATACTCCGGCTCCTGCCTATGCATACGGGATTGCAGGCTGGACTGATGAAGATAAAACTGTTCTTATCTATGAAAAATATGACATTTGGGAGATCGCTCCTGACGGTTCCAACCCAAGGAAAATCACTGAAGGATTCGGCCGGAATAATGACCTGTCTTTTCGTTATATGCGCACTGACCCGGATGAGCGGACCATCGATCCTGAAAAGCCCATGCTCTTAAGAGCTTTCAACGAAGAGACCATGGATAGGGGATTTTATCAGGATAAGGCAAGCGGAAAAAAACTGCCTGAAAAATTGATAATGGCCTCCAAGAACTTTTCCTTTCTCAAAAAGGCCAAAAAAGCGGATGTATTTGTGTTCACACGTTCTTCCTTTGATGAATATCCGGATATGTGTGTAAGTGATCGATCGTTCCAAAATATACGGAAAGTAACGGACCTTGGTGAACAGATGAGGTCTTTCTTATGGGGACAGGCCGAACTTAGAAATTTTTTCAGTTCGGACGGAAAACCTTTAAAGGGGATACTTATTAAGCCGAAGGATTTTAATCCTAATAAAAAATATCCGCTTTTGGTCTATATATATGAGACACTTCATCAATGGATTCATAGATATCGAAACCCCTCACCAGGAACATCGATCAATCCTTCTTTTTATGTGAGCAACGGATATATTGTGTGGATGCCTGACATTGAATATGATACGGGCTATCCCGGTCAAGACGCTATGAAGTGTGTTCTTCCAGGGATACAGATGCTCGTCCGGGAAGGATTTATCGACCCAGCGGCCATTGGAATTCAGGGGCATTCCTGGGGAGGGTATCAGATCGCATATATGATCACACAGACCAATGTTTTTGCAGCAGTCGAAGCAGGAGCTCCTGTGTCCAACATGATCAGCGCTTACGGCGGGATACGCTGGGGGAGTGGTTTGGTCCGGCAGTTCCAGTATGAAAAAACACAGAGCAGGCTTGGGGCAAGCCTTTGGGAAGTACCTATGAGGTACATAGAGAACTCTCCTGTTTTTTGGGCTGATAAAGTCCGGACTCCTGTTATGATGATACACAATGATAAAGACGGGGCAGTGCCGTGGTACCAGGGAATCGAATTTATGATGGCCCTGAGACGTCTGGGAAAAGAGGCTTACATGTTCAATTACAACGGGGAAGCTCATGGATTACGCAAAAGGGTAAATCAGATGGATTGGACAAAACGGATGTTTGAATTTTTTGAGCATCACCTGAGAGGCGCTCCGGCCCCTGATTGGATGACAAAAGGCATCAGGGCCTGGGATAAAGAAACGAATGATGAAAAAGATTTATAAGGAAAAAAATGACAAAAAAATTTCAAGAAAAAACTGAAAGTAAAATTGCTCTCCTAATTGATGGAGACAATGCACAGCCTAAACTAATAGGAAAGATACTGACAGAAGCTAGTAAATACGGCTCTGTGACCATCAGGCGGATTTTCGGAGATTGGACAACCGCTAATATGAAAGGCTGGAAGGATACACTGAACAACAACGCGATCCAGCCCATCCAACAGTTCCGTTACACGATTGGAAAAAATGCTACAGACAGCGCTATGATCATTGATGCCATGGACATTCTCCACAGCGACCAGGTGGACGGGTTTTGTCTTGTCTCCAGTGACAGTGATTATACGAGGCTGGCGACCAGAATCAGGGAGATGGGATATTTTGTTTTGGGTATAGGCAAGCAGACAACACCAAAAGCGTTTGTCAACGCATGTAATGTTTTTATCTATACCGAGATCCTGGCTCCTAAGGAAAAGCCTTTAACAGCAAAAAAACCAACAAGAAAAACTGAGCCCAAGAATGAAGAAACCAAAAAATTCGATCCGGTTCCTCTGCTTAAAGCGTCCATAGAAATGGCCATGCAGGAAGACGGATGGGCGAATCTGGCTACCATGGGTTTTTATCTTCACCAGCTGGATCCTGGTTTTGACCCCAGAAACTATGGATTCAAACAGCTATCGCAGATTTTAAAACATTACTCAAAAATATTCGACCTGCGGTTTATTGACGAAAAAGGCCTTTCCGTAGTTT
>CBDVEQ010000243.1:0-3018 GCA_965373045.1 uncultured bacterium
AAAAGAAATACAGGCGCCATAAAACTCAGCACAAGCAGATTCATCCATTCTGGCCAGGTATTATTCAAATCCATTCTATTCATATGCATTGAAGTAAAGCAAATAGCTCAATCCAAAAAACTCAGATCTCTTTTCTTTTCACTCGAACCCTCGACCCCTTGAATCCTTGAACCCTTATAATTCATTTTTATGAATATATAACTTATTTAAGGCAGCGATCAAAGCCAGAGACACCCAGAAAAAAATACCAACTTTTGATCCGAGAGGGATGACATCCAGGAACCCGAATACAAACAGGGCCATTTGCCCGCACCCAAGTCCCAGAACAGCTGTTTTCGTCCAATCTGGAACAGTTGATTTCCACACTTTTATACACATAGCAGCAGCCCCGAACAGCAGGATCATAAGGGCTATCAATGCAGGGATTCCCAGCTCAGCCGCTGTATGCAGGAACAGGTTATGAAAATGCCCCTGCTTTTCTCCAACTAGTGGAATAGTCCGTGCTTGATTCATTCCCATACCAAATACAGGTTTTTCTTTGATCACTTTCACAGCCGGCGCCCAGAAGGTCGTAACACGTCCGATCAGCTTATTTCTGGATTCCAGATCTGTATATGGCAGCTTTTTAGAACCGGCAAGAAAAAACAATGAGATCAACGCGATCAGCATAACCGCTGTAATAGATATCACAGCAATCTTTTTCCTGCGCAGCCCGACAAAGATCAAAAGCCATGCAACGAAAAACATACCGGCAAAACTACTGCGGGACTGAGTTAAAATCAAAACAAAGGCCATTAGCAAGAATAAGGAAACAAAATATAGGCTCCACCATCCCGACAGGAATATCCTAAAGGAAGCTTTTTTCCTGATAAAATAGGGCAAAAGGAGGACAAAACAGAGAGGAAGCAATATGGCCACTCCTCCACCAACCGCATTTGGATGAAAACCTCCTTCTGCACCCGGCAGGTTAAAGTGAACCGACGGAAGTGATTTCATGATTTTATAGATAAATTGTATATATTTCGGTTCATCGTGCCTGCTTACGCCAAGAATACCTATGACAGCAAGGGCAGCCCCACTGACAAGGAAGACCAAAATCCCGATTCTAATTAGTTTCTCTTTCTGAAGAAGAGAAACAAGAGCATAATAAATAAAAACTCCGAAGAAAAAACCGGTTACTTTTGGAAGACTGATATCAACATCAGCCACTATCAAACCGCTCATACTGACCTGAAAGGCAAGCAGAATAATTATCCAGTCCAGAGATGTGCGCTGAAAATCGATCTTCTTTCCGACCCATAAAAAAAGAAAGATCAAAGGAACTAAAAATAGCAGCCAGACCGTCTCTTTCCTTGGGAATAAAAATATGGGAGACAGGAGGACAAGCACAGCCGGCACGATCCACTGCATCCAAGTAGCTTTTTTTTCAGTTTCCATATGTTTTTTTCTGCTAGATTCCCGTTTACACGGGAATGACGAGATGAACGAGATAAACCAGCTTAAAAGGCGCCTTCGCGTTTTACCAATACCTTGGGAGTCTTTAGGAGAATGACAATATCCAACCACAAAGACCAGGTCCGGATATAATATTCATCCAGAATGATCCTCTGCTTAAATGGAAGAAGATTCCGTCCCCTGACCTGCCATAGTCCTGTCAAACCGGGTTTGATTCTTGAAATAAATTCATAGCTTTTCTTTAAGATGTCGATCTCCCGGGGAAGATACGGCCTTGGGCCGACCAGACTCATGTCGCCCTTTATCATATTAAGCAGTTGGGGGATCTCATCCAGACTGAATTTGCGTATGAACTTGCCCACCTTGGTCACTCTCGGGTCATATCCTTTGATCTTTTGGAACTTCTCCCATTCTTTTTTGACCTCAGGATGATTTGTAAAGTATTCTGCCAATTTCTGGTCTCCGTCAACATACATTGACCGGAATTTAATGATCTTGAAACGCCTTCCCTTTTTCCCGAGACGGTCCTGCAAAAAGAACACCGGGCCCCTCGAATCCAGTTTGATACAGATCGCGATCAGCATGAACAGCGGCAGCAAAACCGCCAGAAAAACAAATATCAAAATATACTCAAATAAATGTTTCAACAGAATGTTCCATGGTTTCATGAGATTCCGGTTCAAGTTCAGGGCCAGAACATCCCCAAAATTTTCTACCTTCACGCCCAGGGTAATCAGGCTGCCGATATTCGGAACCATCCTTATCGTGTCAGCATATTCATCGCAGTCTTCCATGACCTTAACCAATTCCTCCTGTGAAAAGGAGGGCAGAGAAACAATAAAATCTCTCACATGCATCTGACTGCTTACCTTTTTTCCATCTGAAACACTTCCAACAACATCAACTCCGCAAAAAGTCTTTCCAGACTCCTGCTCTTTCTCACTTAAAAAGCCCACGATCTCATAACCCAGGGTTCTGCTTGATTCTATTCCTGCCGCCAACAGCCTTGAAGTGTCATTGGTTCCAAAGATGATCACCCTTTTTTTCCATAGGCCTGTTCTTACAAGAATTTTTTTTACGGCAAACCGGAAAAAAGGGAAAATGACAAGACTCAAAAGCCATGCCAGCACAATAGTGGCACGTGAGAAATATATATATTGCCGGGACACAAAGACCAGGACCAGAATAAATATAAAAGAGATCGACACACATTTCAGAAGATGCTTTGTTTCCTCCCAGAAAGAAAATCTTTGCGTATAGAGACCTCCATAAAACAACACTAGAATGATAACAACCGCTCCGTAGGCAAAACCCAGGCGGAGCTGCGTATCTAAAGGAAGAGACTCTTGATATCTGAAGCGTGGGATAATGGACAGAAGGACAACACTTCTTAAAAAATAGGCCATTAAAAAGGAAGCCAGGAGCGCAGCAATATCACTGAATATCAATATCACGATGCTGAACAGTTTCTTTATTCTCTGCATATTCTTGATTATTAAAAATAACTATTGTCGTGTCATGCGTAAAGTATCGTATCTGGCACTCATCATTACCACGAAGCCT
>CBDVEQ010000244.1:0-2992 GCA_965373045.1 uncultured bacterium
AGGAACTCGAGGGAATGCCTTTGCCGCATCCGGATGCCCAAGTCTTTGAGGTCAAAGAAGCAGACGGATCCCATTGTGGAGTCCTTTACATGGATTTCCATCCCAGAACAAGCAAACGCGGCGGGGCCTGGTGTGGTACGTACCGGAGCCAGAGCCGGAAATATGGAGTAGAGATCGACCCTGTTGTTAATTTGGTTTGTAATTTTTCCAAACCTTCCGGAGACAAACCGGCTCTGATCACTCTTGAAGAAGTGGAAACACTTTTTCATGAATTCGGACACGGATTGGATAACCTTCTTTCTAATGTGACTTATGGAACGACTTTCCGATCTCCTGATTTTTCCGAACTCCCATCACAGATCATGGAACACTGGGCCATGGAACCGACGGTGATCAAACATTATGCCAAGCATTTCCAGACAGGCGAAGTCATTCCCGACAATCTGATCGATAAGATCGTAAAGAGCGGCTTGTTCAATCAAGGATTCATCACAATTGAATACCTGGCTGCATGTTTGTTGGATATGAAATACCACACACTCACAGAACCACAGGACCTGGATATTAATCAATTTGAAAAAGATTATTTCGAAAAGATCGGCCTGATTCCTGAGATAGTCTCCAGGTATCGGAGCACATATTTTAGTCATATCATCGGGGGATATGCTGCAGGTTACTACGGCTACATCTGGTCAGAAGTTCTGGATTGTGATGCTTTTGAGGCGTTTAAAGAGACCAGCCTGTTTGATCAAAAAACTGCGAATGCTTTTAAAACAAGCATCCTGGAAAAAAACGGGACCGCAGACTATATGTCCATGTACATAAACTTCCGCGGACGAGAACCCAGGATCGAGCCTTTATTAAAGAAACGGGGATTGCAATAAAAATCTTGTTGAATAGAAGGGTAGGGGAGAGGCTGGAAAAAATATCCAAAGGTAAGCTTGCTGAATATGTTGGTGAGAATTAAGGCCTAAGCCTTTGACAGCTTTAGCCCTTTGATGACTCTTTCGAGATCTTTCCTATCGATTACACGCATAATAGTAATGGTTTTCTGATGTGCCCTGTAAAGGATCCTGTAATCTCTTGAACGAACCCTATAAAGTGAAGGCCTTAATCCCTTAAGTTTTTTAATCTTGGCGCCAGGATTGAAAGGATCTAAAGAAAATTTTTCTATTAAAGCAATAATTTTATTGCGCATGTCCTCAGGTATACAATCCAGATCCTCTGCGGCCGAATAGGTGAGTTGTATGTCGAATTTTTTCAATATTATTTTTCTGAACGGGATAGATAATCATCTAGAGATATGAGTCTTCCTTTCTTAATATCATCTTCGGCCTTTTTTATTTTTTTTCGTATAATAGGGCTGTGCTCGATGATAAAATCTTCCAGATCGTCTTCCGTAAGTGGGAGCATAGAAGCGGCAGGTTTTCCTCTGTAAGTAATGATCAGAGGATTTCCTTTCATCACATCGGCAAGAAGTTTGTTTGTTTTATTTTTCAAATCAACCGTGTTTGCCACTTTCATAATACTTTCTCCTATATGGCTATTATAATAGCCTTTTAGAAAAAAACAAATCATAATTTTTTCCCTCCTCAATATATAAAAGGACGTTATGATTTTAAATCTTTACTCACAAATTATATTTACCTCGATGCAAAATCCTTGCCAAAACCTCTTTATTTCTGTAATCTAATTCTCCTGGGAATCGACTAAATAAAAACCAAATGAAACCGGAAGAAAAAGCCAGACAGGATATTGATAAACAGCTTAAAAAAGCAAACTGGCTTATAGCCTTGTCCTTATCCCAATTTTTCCTTGACATTTTCACATCAAAGACTTATCTATTTATATGTTAAGCAGCAATAGAGGGGAAAATGTTCAACAATCTGAATTTAATCAAATTCGTAACAATATACCCACGACCATCTAAAAAATCATCTCTCCAATCCTGAAGCCATATCAAATCCCCCTCTTTTCTGCATATCCATAATGGAGTAGCCAATGAAAATTGTCATCACTTCAGACACTCATTTCGAATATGAAACCAGCCAACTGGCCGTGCTCGATTCAAGCTGCATTTTACTCCCGAGCGTTTCTACTCTCTGAGAAGAGAATTGTTTAAATAGATGGAGAACTCGATCTTGATTTTAAGGAGGGCAATATGGAGATAATAAAAAGACCCAGACCAAATCCTAAATCGGAAAGGATGGTTATTGATGAGGTCTTTAGCGATGGCACAGCTCGAGTATTGCGTGCTTCTCGCAAAAAATATCGAGATGACCATGGCCTCGATATTGAAGCCTGGGAAAATGAAAAAGAGCAGGAAGCCAAAGTCTTGCATCTCGAATTTCTTTTGGCGCACGAACTGGAGGGACGCCACCTGAAAGAAGGAGACGTTTTTTTTCTGGTTGACGGCGAAGATTTTTTTGAAAAACGTCTTAAGCATATTCGGAAGATACTTAAGAACTACGACAAATTTGATCTAGAACAAGTACGAAGAGAAAAAAAGACACTTTTGCGGGAATTTTCTGACATTGCCAAGAAATTGAAACCCGAACATCTGATAGAAACAGCAGCGGCATCTAGAGAACTTGCTCGAAGAGAAATAAAAAAAGAATATCACAAACTCACTGTCACCCAAGGAATTAAAGATAAAAAAATTCGGGATCAATTATACGAAGCAGTTGAAAAAGCTGTTGGAACTGAAGAAGAAATGGAAAAATTCAACCGTAACGAGTAAAGGAGGATTTAAAATGCCATACCATGCCAACTGGAATATAAACAATCTTACAAATGACACCCTGGCAGTTTTTGTATTGAATGTAGGACATGGAGATGCCATCGTAGTCCGGTTTCCTGTCGTAGATGGTAGTACTGTCTGTGGAGTCGTGGATTGCTACTTATTTGATAAAACAAGAGCAGCCCTCCAATCATTGGGAGCAAATAAGATTGCTTTTATGTGTGCTACCCATCCTCATAGAGATCACTCTCT
>CBDVEQ010000245.1:0-2945 GCA_965373045.1 uncultured bacterium
GTGTCGTACATGAGAATCGGCAAAAACTCAAACTTAGCCTTTTTTAAAGGAGTGACCGATTTATACTCTTTGATAGCTGTTTCAATGACATCACTAAAATCAATTTCTGTAAAAACGCCAAAATGGTCCGAGGCTTGAACCTGATCGATAGAGGATTCGAGAACAACATGACTCTGTTTAATGTTTTCTGGTTTAAAATGAGAACTCAGGAAGATGTAATCGATCCGTCTAGGTATTTTTGCGCCCATGGAATTTAAAAGATCATACCCTTTCAAGGTAATATTCTTGGCATTCGTTATTCTTGTTGAATAAGATATATTCTGGTTTGTTTCCGGATCCCAAGTATACAGATTGCCAGGATTTTCCAATGGGAAAACATCAAAAAAGCCAGCCGATTCAAAGAACTGGATTGCCTCCGAATCTGGTGCTGCATTAAAATCTCCTGCCACAATCACAGGAGAATTTTCATGCAGTTTAGAGATATATTTTAAAAGTTTTTTTATCTCATTTTTCTGCCTTTCCTCCCGTTTATGCCAGGTTTGAATCCCTTCCTGAAACTCTTCCTTGCTCACTTTACCTTCCGAAACGAGTCTCTCAAATTGACTGGTTAACTCAGGATCTCTTGGAGGAAGAGAGGCCAAATGTATGTTCACGAGGTAGACAGGAGTGTCCTGAACAATAATCTTACCAACCACTGCAAATATGGATTCATCAAAATGAACTGTTACAGCATCTCCATAGAGGCCAAAAGTCCCGGATAACTTCCAAACATCATGCTTACAGAGACCCAGCGATGGCCTGGCCAGGATGGACATTCCTTCTTTAAAATTTGTGGGAATTCCAAAAGGCCCAACCTTTATCCCTCCCAGACAGACCTGGTGGACTTTATCAAAAGCAAGTTCTGATGAGAGTCGGGCTGTGTATTTTGCAACCTTATTGGCCTCTTGGATAAAGATGATGTCAGGATCAGCCTTTCTGATTTGAGTGATGAGAGCCTGAAATCTGGCTTCTCTCTTCTCAGCTGTCTCGTATTCCCCCATTTTCAGCGCTCCCTTATAATCCAAACCCGACCAAACGTTTATAGTGAGGATACGGAGATGTATTTGTTCTTCATCACCAGCTTTATTATTTGAATTTATACTCATATCAATATCAGGCCTATTAAACTTATCTTGCGCAATTATGTTTGACGAAAGTATCAAGAATAAATATAAGAAAAACAAAGGAATTAAATTAATTTTTCTCATCTCCCCCTCCTTTTGATAATTATATGCTTCCAAAGTCTTTACTTCAATGACCGGATTGTCTTATCTCTAATCACACAGTTTTTACTCTTTTTCCAAATTGAAAAAATGATAAATGTACCTACTACCAGGCACGAAAGATTTATAAAAACATTCAATACAGCCTCCTCAATGCCGACGAGATAAATTCCTTGCTGAGTGTTAAAGGAGATGTCAAGCAATCCGAGAAAAATGAGAGATGATCCTCCAAGCAAAGAAATTATATAACCAAATAACGCCTTTCTTAATAAGCCGATACCCCCAACAACTAAAGTGATACAGAGATAAAGATCAGCAACAGGAAAAGATGATTCAAAGGCAAAGTATATCTCTTGTTGGTGAGAATCATTCATGCTGAATAAATCAGTAGAAAAAAAGAGAATCCAAAAGAAACATATAAAAGATGCAAAGGCTATCTCAATAATGGCAACTGTATTCATAGTTTTATGACTTTTATTTTTATTCATCTTTTTCATCAAACTCCAACTGCTGCAGCCATACCAAGCAGAGCATTAATGTATTGGTTGGGATCAGAGCCTGTCTTGTCATAGAGATTCCTGATAGCGGTTGTGTCAATAGAAATCAATTTCCCTTTCGTTCGAACACTTACACCCTCTCCCTCTTTGACCTCTCCTAATAAGATTGGACTCCAGCCTATCTCAGAGGCTTCTTTCAGAAAGGCCTTCTCATTTATAGGATTGATGGAAAAAAACAGCTCAAATTCACCATGAACCGCAGCAAGCGACAGCCACATCGGGATGTTTTGAGCTTTGCACACTTGCACTGCAATAGGATGTAAAATATGTTCCCAGTTTTCATCCAAGACAAATTGGCATTGGTTTAACCGCATGAGTGTATCTGCCGTGTGAATGACACCATCACTTGTATCCATACAGCAGCTCGCAAATTGCCGGATAATCTGTCCCTCTTTGATTCTTGCAACAGGTTGGTAGAACGATTCCGGTGTTTCGGAGTATTGTCCGGTTAAGCGCAAAAAAGCATAGATACTGCCTAAACCGGCTTGACCTGAAAGATATAGTCTATCTCCTGGTTTGGCTCCAATTCTTGTTAGTATTGATTCTTTTGATACAAGGCCTGCAGCACAGCCGGATAAAAAAAAATCTTTTCCCTCATTGGAATCTCCGCCCAGCACATACGTATTAAGCCGCTGGCATGCATGAGAAATTCCCTCTGCGATTTTGGCTATATATTCCTCACTCTGTCTGGAACTGTAATTTACTGTTATCAATAAGCCTAATGGGTCTGCGCCAACTGCCGCCAAATCCGAAAAATTGACCATAGCCAGCATCCAGCCTATGAGATATGGATCATCATACAAACCGCTGGATATCTCCTCTATTAAAGCGTCTGTTGTTAATGCAAGATATTTATCACTTTTTTCCCCAATATCGATTAACTCCGCATCCGCCTCATGAATTTTATTCACTTTATGGGGGGCACTAAGGAAATTTTTAGCTATTCTTTCAATCTTAATATTTTCAATAATATCGTTCATTACTGGCATACTCTTAAATCTCCTTTCATTAAAGTAATTTTTATGCGACGGGCCATGTATATTTCTCCATCCAACTCTAAGGGAACAGGATGTTTCGGAAAGATCTCAACCCTATTTGTCCGCCAACTTCGTGTTTTGGGCAGTCC
>CBDVEQ010000246.1:0-2896 GCA_965373045.1 uncultured bacterium
ATTCTCCCGCGGAGTCAAATTGTTTGGCAAATATTTTAAGTGACTCCTGAAGGTCGCCATAATCTTTCTGTTTATTGAAGAGATCCCGAACTGTTTTGAGATCTTTTATAAAAGCCAGGGTCATGGGAAGGTTCAGTGTTTTAATGATTTCATAGGCAATGGATTTGTCGATCTTTCTTTGCATAACACCATCGCGCAGGAGGGCGATCAAGTCTGTCTGAACCTTGTCCAGTTTTTTGGGGGCCATTATTGCCGCCCGCTTAGCCATGGTCTCTTCTGATATGGCATTCTTTATTTTTTCCCTGAGATCATATATATCGATGTCAGCTTCTATTCTGGGAGTGTCAGGCCGGCAGTGGATACGCTTAAAGACATCAAGCATGTTGTCCAGAATGCGGTTATAGCCCACATCATAAAAACGCCAGAAGTGGTTGTCTTCAGCCTTGTAATAAAAAAACACACCCGAACTTACAGGCCCTTTATCCTTTCCGCTGTGAATGCCGTAAGGAATATCATCGATTTGAGATGCAGAGTAGGTTTTCAGGAATTGCGCTAATTGCAGCTTCATAAACTCGTTTCCGGCCAGCTCGCTTAATACCTCCAGTTCAGCGATAACGGAATTATCTTCTGCGGCGATACGATCCAATGTATTAAAAGTTTTGGGATCAGCCGCCTCTCCCATCACACTGCTATCCAGGCCAATGCTGTCATTGATCCGGCTTAACTTTTGTTGGAGTTTCTTGACCAGCTTCAGCAGTTTTTCCAGGCCATCTTCCGGGAAAAAATTATAAATATCCACTCTGTCAAAAAGGGTACCGATCCGGTCAATACGACCAGCTCGCTGAACCATCCGGGTTGGATTCCAGTGAAGATCATAATTGATTACAGTGTCTGTGTCCTGCAGGTTCTGACCTTCGCTCAGCACATCAGTGCTGATAAGAAGATCGATCTCTTTATCTGTTCCAATCCATTCTTCCTTATTGTTAGCCCTGGGAGCAAACCTTTCAATCAAGGTCTGTCTTCCCCTTCCCGGTACATCGCTGTCTATTATGCGGGTGCGACGGCCGATAAGCGCTTTTATCTTTTCATTTTCGCGGAGATATTTATAAATATAGCGAGCCGTGTCTTTAAAATATGAGAACAACAGCACCTTTTTCCCCGCAAGCTGTGTGGTTAATACACGGACAAGCTGTTTAAGTTTGTCGTCTTCTTCCACGCCAATCGGTTCAACCGCAGTATTGATCCGTTTCAACCTCTCCACATCCTTTTCTATATCCGCTCTGACACGTTGGATATCGTAGCCCTCCATATCAATAGTCGGAAGAGCGTCGATAACAGCCTCGATCCCTTCGGTATCATCTGCTTCAAAGACTAACAGTTTTCTGTATTCGGTGCTGTCAAGAAGCCGGCCATGCTCAAGTTGCGCAATGTATGCCTGCTGAAAACCGAGTTGACGGTTGATGCTGATGCGGAATGCATGAACACTGCTTTCAAAGCGTTTCAAAAACAAGGTCTTAATCAGCCCGATAATTGCCTGGTTGCGCATGTCGTCCAGTTCATTTTCTCTGGTTTTTTCTTTCCTGTATTGTTCAAGATTATAAGCAGCCAGGTTCAGATAGTTGATTTCACCAACAACCTGATCATAAATGTCATTGTAAGTTGATTCCAGATCATATCGGACTGTGTGAAGGGTTCTTTCCGGGAACTTTATCGGTTCGCCATTGATGGTGGCTTCGGGAAAGTTCTCTTTTATGTAGTGCCTGGTTCTTCTTATGACCACCTCTTCCAACAAATTAAAAAGGTTGCTCAGCCCTTTTTCAGCTCTGGCAAAGTATTGACGAAGGTTTCCAATACCTGCACTCCTAAAATAATAATCATCTCCCCTGGTGATCAAATTTATCTGGTGGTAAAGATCAAGAAGGTTGTTATTGATGGGGGTGGCGGTCATGAGAGCGATTTTCTTGCGAGGGCCTGCGCCAAGAATGCGCTCAAGATTTTTATAGCGGGAAATCACAGTATTTCGGAAATGATGGGATTCGTCCACAAGGACAATCTCTACATCCTTGTATCTTTCAACAGGAAAATCCTGCTGTCCAAGTTCCTCCTGGGAGCGGATATCAGCTTGTATGTTTGCATCATACAGGGCGGTCTGCCACATAGCGCGGAGCTGGGCCGGGCAGATCACCATAGCGCGCTTTCGCTGATAATAGGCGTAATGTTCCAGTATCTTCTTGCCGAGGTAGGTTTTGCCCAGGCCAACAGAATCACAGATAACCACTCCCCCGTGTTTATCTATGATTTTTAAGGCCTTAATATACCCTTCTTCCTGGAATTCAGTCAGCTCTACTTTGGAGCTGGTGAAAAGCTCAACCCCTTCTGCATCGAGATCATCTTTGAAATACTCATAAAGCGCCTTGATATAAACCCAGTAGGGCTCCCATGGGTAGTCTCCATGTTTTGACTTTCTCAAAAGATCAATGAGCTTTTCCTTGTAATCTTCGGCCTGTTCCCAGAAGCGATCAAACCATTCCCTGTAAGCATTAGCAATAATCCCGCTTTTTTGAACTGCGTTCAGCTCCGAGTTCTGAGTAAGACCCGCTCTTGTAAAATTGCTGGAACCCACAATAACGGTGTCGTCAAAGATATATGCCTTGCCGTGAAAAAAGGTTTTGGTATAGAGGCGCACTTCAATCTCATCCCGGCGCAAAAATGCCACCAGGTTATCGACTAAAGTTTTATTTTCCAGGCTCAGGTTTTCACCTGCCAGATCCTGATTAATCGCTGTATGGATGTCTATAAGCTGTATTGGACGACCTGTCTTTGTAGGAAGTCCCACGGTGGAAGGTTCGCGGCCTAAGAGGAAACGAAATCTGGAGATACCATCGAGTTTTTCACG
>CBDVEQ010000247.1:0-2895 GCA_965373045.1 uncultured bacterium
ATATGATACCATGATATCCATTAAGAATAAAAAAATATCGTGAGGAGCGAATAAATGATCCCTTCTCTTGTTATTATGGCTGCCGGGATCGGGAGTCGATACGGCGGCTTGAAACAGATGGATCCTATAGGTCCATCCGGTGAGATTATCATCGACTATTCCATATATGATGCGATCAGAGCCGGTTTTGGGAAAATTGTTTTTGTTATCAAAAAAGATATCGAGAATGCTTTTAAGGAGATCATTGGCAGCAAATATGAAAACAGGATAACGGTCGAATATGTTTATCAGGAACTTGATGATCTTCCGGAGGGATTTTCCGTTCCTGAAGGACGTAAAAAACCCTGGGGCACAGCCCATGCTCTATTGATGGCAGAATCTGTTGTTCAGGAACCTTTTGCTGTGATCAATGCGGATGACTTCTATGGCAGGTCCGGTTATCAGCTTTTGTTTGATTTTTTATCCGGGATCAACAGTTTAGCAGGCACAGAATTTTGTATGGTTGGATATGAATTGAGGAAGACTCTTTCAGATTTTGGAGATGTTTCCCGGGGAGTTTGCAGTTGTGATCCCGGGGGATATCTGGAAGACGTGGTGGAGAGGATCAGGATCTTCAAGGACGGCAATGCTGCCGGGTATAAGGATAAGTCAGGCAGATCTTTTCTTCTTACCGGAGATGAGATCGTTTCGTTGAATTTATGGGGATTTACTCCTTCCGTGTTCGGATTCGTCAGAGAGCAGTTTGTTGAATTTCTGAAGAAATGGAGGACGGAAAAAAAGTATGAATTTTTCATTCCAAGTGTAGTGGGCAGGTTTGTTAAAGATGGAAAAGCGACACTGAAAGTGCTTGAAAGCAGAGACTCCTGGTTCGGGATCACTTATAAAGAAGAAAGGGAAAACGCAATTTCAAAAATAAGGAAGCTCATCGATGAAGGTGTTTATCCAGAAAAATTGACTTGATCATGAATGTGGAACTTAAATACGACCTGGAAAATGTTGGATGCCATTTTGACATAAAAGGCGAATATGTAAAAGCAGAACCCTATGGGACCGGACATATCAACGATACGTTCAGAGTAACTTATAACCAGAACGGGAAAAAAGTCCTTTATATTTTCCAGAGAATCAACCATTTTGTTTTTAAAGAACCTGCCGGTCTTATGGAAAATATCAGCAGGGTAACCAGCCATCAAAAAATTAAAGAAGCACATCAACCTCAGGCATCGCGCCGTTCTCTGAACTTTGTGCCATGTCATAACGGGACTCTGCTCCACACCGACAGAAAGAATGGAACTTACTGGCGCTGCTATTTTTTTATTGATAATGCCAGAACCTATGATGTTGTGACCAGCCCTGATATGGCATATCAGGCAGCTAAAGCTTATGGATCCTTCCAGAGAGCCCTTTCCGATCTGGACGGTCCTCGTCTGAATGAGACCATTCCCAGCTTTCATAATACTCCTAAGAGAATGGAAGATTTTGAAAATGTTCTTGATGAAGACAAAGAGAACCGGGCAGTTCTGGTAGGAGAAGAGATTAAATTTGCTTTGAAATGGAAACAAAAAACCGGCTATCTTCTGGATCTTCAAGCAAAAGGTGAAATTCCGGAAAGAATCACACACAATGACTGCAAACTCAGCAACATCCTCATAGATGATGATTCCGGTGAGGGGATCTGTGTGATCGATCTTGATACTGTTATGCCCGGCCTTTCTCTATATGATTTTGGAGATATGGTAAGGACAATGGTAAGTCCCTCCGGAGAAGATGAAAACAGCCTTTCAATAGTAAAAGTGCAGATACAGATGTTTGAGGCCATGGTAAGAGGTTACCTTGAATCTGCCGGTGACATCCTCCTTCCAGCGGAAAAAGAAAATCTTGTTTTCAGCGGGAAACTCATATCTTTTGAAATAGGGCTCAGGTTTTTAACAGATTTTCTGGAAGCCGATGTCTATTTTAAAACATCCCGGGAATATCACAATCTTGACAGATGCCGGGCCCAGTTCAGGCTGGTCCAGGAGATTGAAAAGGTCGAAGACAAATTAAACGCATGTATTAAGAATCTTTAATGAATTGATCGAAGGATGACAAATCACTGTTTAAGGCGTTCTATAGTTGCCGGGATTTCCCACCGGCCACAGGATCCTGGGTTTGAGCGTTCCTTTTCGGATTGTTTTTTTGTTTCCATCTGTCAGTATGAATCGAAAAGTTCCGGCTGTCAGAGTGAATTGAAAAGTTCCGGGGTTTCGGTCTTGAGATATCCAGACGATTTTATGAATTCCTGATGTGGTTGCTGTTTTTAATCTGGCTTTTTCATTTCCATCCATATCCTCGATAATGAGTGTCAGCGGCCGGCTTCTTTTTTCCTTGATATAATAATAGACATTCAGTCCGGGCCTTTCGTTGGGAGTTCGGATATGGGCATCTCCCGTCATGTGGAAATTTCCCCAACGTGCTCGCTGTGAAGTATAGCTCACCGGTTTATCCACAATGTTGAACAGAAAAAAATCCTTGTCAAGAATTTCCTGAGTCAGTTCCTGAAGGGCGGAGATATTTGTCACCCAAACCCCCCGGCCATAACTTCCGACGACCAGGTCTTTTTCTCGAGGATGGACTATCAAGTCCCGCACAGGAACAGGAGGCATGTTGTTTTTGAGTGGGATCCATGTTTTTCCGCCGTTTAATGTGAAATAGACACCTTTGTCCGTTCCGACAAAAAGAAGATCTGGATTAACCCTGTCCTCAAAGATCACGGAAATCGGTGCAGGAGGCAGATTGCCTGCAATGTCCTTCCAGGTCAGACCGAAATCCCTGGTGCGGTATATAAAGGGAACAAAGACATCTTCACGGTAGCCGGACTTGGTTACATAGGCTGTGCCGGTGTTATGGTGCGAG
>CBDVEQ010000248.1:0-2881 GCA_965373045.1 uncultured bacterium
AAAATGTAATATTGCCTTTATTGATAAGAGGAGTGGATAAGAATGAGGCATGGGAGAAAGGAATGGTCCTTCTTGACGAAGTCTCCCTGATCAAAAAGGCGCCCCTCTGGCCCAGGCAGTTGTCAGGGGGAGAGCAGCAGCGTATAGCTATTGCGCGGTCTCTTGTGAATGAGCCGAAACTGCTGCTTGCGGATGAGCCCACTGGAAATCTGGACTGGAAAACCGGCGGCAAAATACTGGATCTTATCAAAAAACTTCACCAGAAAAAAAATCTCTCCTCCATCATAGTCACACATAATGAGAATGTAGCCCGTTTTTGTGATGATACCTATATCATGGAAGAAGGCGGAATGAAACGATTCTCCAATCCCTAGAGTTTTATTAAAAGCAGAACACAATGAGATCAACGTTTCTTTCTTTTTAGGCCCTGATATGGTATAAAAGGAGTCATCATGAAAAAGATAATTGTGATCCTTATTTTATTATTCATACCTGTGCTGATCTGTGGGCAGGAAGTGATTGAAAGTATAAAAATTGACGGGATTAACAGGGTTACTGAAGAGACCGTACTGTATTACCTTTCCTTCAGGGAAGGTGATTTCTATAATCCTGAAGCGCTGAAAAAGGATTTCCGGCAGCTGTGGGCAACCGGCTTTTTTTCCGATATCAAGTTCGAGGAACAGCAAGGTACATCAGGCAAGGTCATCAAGATTATTGTAAAAGAAAATCCGATCATAAAGGAAATTTCATATAAAACCGGGAAAAAACTCAAAGAGGACGATATTGTCAATAAACTGAAAGAAAAAGACGAGTATATTCTTCCCTATTCCCATTACAGCCCGTACAGAATTCAAAAGATTCAAACGACGATCAAAGACCTCCTGATAGAGAAAGGGCTTCCGAATGGAAAAGTCGATGTTGAAAAAAATAAAAAAGGCAAAAACGAGATCGAGATCATATTCAGAATCAATGAGGGATCCAAAGTAAGGGTCGGTGAAGTGGTTTTTGAAGGAAGTCCCAAGATCAGGGACAGCATACTGCGTGAAGCAATTAAAGTGAATCAGCCGCACAACATTTATTCATTGATCTCGGGAAAGAGTGTTTTTAAACAGAATGAACTGGCTGAAGACTTGGCAAATATTAAGAAAAGGCTACAGGAGAATGGATTCATGGAGGCTACCATCGGTAAGCCTCGTATTGAGGACATCACCAAACGTGCCTTGTTCATGAAAAAACAGACGATGAAGAAAATCGTCATCCCTGTCAATGCGGGTTTCCGGTATTTTGTTGGAGATGTCAAAATCACCGGGAATAAGATCTTTCCTGCCAAAGGTCTTCGCACTATGATCAAGTTAAAAGAAGGAGAAATCTACAGTACAGAAGTTCGGGAAAAGGCTGTTGAGGAAATCAATGATCTTTACAGAGATTATGGGTATCTTTTTGCCCAGATCGTGGCCACTGAGACCCTGGATCCAAAGAACAAACGGGTTAATGTCAACTTTAATATCTATGAGGGGGAAGTCGCTTATCTGAATAGATTGGAATTCATAGGAAATCATTATACAAAGGATAAAGTGATCAGGCGTGAAATGCTGCTGAGGGAAGGGAACCGGTTCAGCCTGGCAATGTTCAAGGACAGCTTGCTCCGGATGAAGCAGTTGGGATTAGTGGAGCTTGAAGGGGAACCGAGCATCCAGCCAAGCGCAGATGATCCGACCAGATTGGATGTGGAGCTTCGTGTTAAGGAAATGCAGAGAAACAATATCCAGTTCACGGCCGGTTACAGTGGTTATGAAGGCACTTTTGTGGCTTTGAGTTATTCAACCGTGAATTTTCTGGGAGCAGGAGAGAATCTTCAGCTCATGCTCCAGCATGGAAAGCGCGTTAAAAACTATATGTTCGGTTTTACCGAGCCATATCTGTTCGATTTACCAGTCAATGTAGGGTTTAATATTTATAACCGCTTTTTTATCTATCCCTATCTCTATAACAGAAAAGATAAGGGAATTGATTTTACGGTTTCCGGCCGGATCAAAGGGTACTGGAGGACGAGCCTGACCTACGGTTATCAGGATGTCTTTGTCGAGATGCCGGACTATGGGGATGATAATGGATCATACATAGATCCCATATATTATTCCATGTATGGCATGGGTCAGTACAAAGTCAGTTATCTTATGCCGAGTCTCTACCGCAGCACTATCGACAGCCCTCTGACTCCCACGCGCGGGGCTTTATATATGGTATCATGCAAATTTTCAGGTGGATTTCTGGGTGGAGAGATCGACATTATCAAACCTCGTTTTGAATTTTCGCTCTTTAAACCAATTGTCAAAAACCATGTTTTCGGATTTCATGTGGAGTATTCATTCATTAAAAAATTTGGGGATACCCCTGTGCCTTTCTGGGAGAAGTTTTTCCTTGGCGGCGAACGTTCGATCAGGGGATATGATATCTATACTATAGGACCACGCAGCGTGCAGGGGACAAATATCGGCGGAGAGACATCTCTGTTCTTTAATTTGGAATATATCATTCCTGTAGGAGGACCTTTGTATGCGATATTTTTCCATGATGTCGGAAATGCTTATGGTGAAGATCAAAAGATCAATTTTAAGGATATGTACACATCCTCGGGGCTGGAAATGAGGATATTTGTTCCGGCTTTAAGAGTTCCTTTCAGGCTGATTTTTTCTTATAATAACCGGAGAGCACGTACAGGTGATTCCAATTTCGCATTTCGTTTTGCGATTGGAACCACTTTTTAATAATTGCCTATTGTTTTAGCCTGGATTATTTAATGGCGGAAATTGTTCGGATAAAAAGAATGTCGATAAAAAGCCTGACTGGATTATACATAAGAAGTTATGTTAGTCTAGCG
>CBDVEQ010000249.1:0-2788 GCA_965373045.1 uncultured bacterium
TCTTTTGGAGATCGTTTTTTTAGCTCGAATATATAAAGAAAAGGGGAAATTTACCATAGAGGACATTCTTGACGGGATTAACGAGAAGATGATCCATCGCCATCCCCATGTCTTTGGAGAAATAAAACAAAAAACCTCGGAAAAGGTTATAGAAGATTGGAACCGCCAGAAATTCCGGGAAAAGAACAGGCAAAATCTCTTTGATGGTTTTGTCCATGCAGGGCCGGCTCTGTTCAATGCCTTTCAGATCGGTCAGAAGGTTTCCTCTGTAGGATTTGACTGGGAGAAACCAGAGGATGCCATAGAAAAAGTCAAAGAAGAGACCATAGAATTAGGGGATGCGATTCGTGTGGGGAATCGGGAAGATATTGTTGAAGAGATGGGTGATGTCCTATTCGCGGTTGCAAATGTTGCTCGTTTGCTGGGAATCAATCCCGAACTGGCCCTGCGTCAGTCCAATCAAAAATTCATGAAGAGATTTTTATATGTGGAAAAGGAACTCAAACTTCAGGGGAAAAATCCTGAAGATGCTTCCCTGGAAGAAATGGATTTGATATGGGAAAAATCTAAGTCTGTAAATAGTGAATCCGGCAAGACCGGTTGAATCGGTTTAGAGTATAAAGCATGTCGTGTAAGGAGTTTATTGTGATTTTGTCCGTTGCAGGAGGCTTGCCTTGATGAATTCATCCAGATCGCCGTCAAGAACCTTGTTTACATCGCCGGTCTCCACTTTGGTCCTCAGATCTTTGACCATCCTGTAGGGATGAAGAATATAGGAACGGATCTGATTGCCCCAGGCGATGTCAGATTTTAAATCTTCGAGTTTTTCCAATTTTTCGTTCTTTTTTTTCTTTTCAAGCTCATAAAGCCGTGCTTTGAGGACTTTCATGGCCGAGGCTTTATTCTTGTGCTGTGATCTTTCATTCTGGCATTGAACAACGATTCTTGTAGGTATATGGGTGATACGGACTGCGGAATCTGTCACATTAACATGCTGTCCTCCGCTGCCGGAAGACCTGTACGTGTCGATGCGAAGGTCATCCGGGTTGATATCTATTTCAATATCTTCCTCAACCTCAGGATAGACAAAAATAGCAGCGAACGAAGTGTGACGTCTTTTGTTTGCATCAAAGGGAGAAATACGTACAAGACGGTGTACTCCTGACTCCTGGCTTAGATTTCCGAATACGTACTCTCCGGTAATTCTGACAGTGACGCTTTTCAGGCCCGCCTCTTCTCCGGGTTGATAGTCCAGAATTTCTGTTTTATTCCCCTTGCGCTCTGCATATCGCAGATACATCCTGAGAAGGATCTGTGCCCAATCCTGGGATTCTGTGCCGCCTGCTCCAGGATGAATGGTCAGAAGGGCATTACGAGCATCGTCCCGATCGGAAAACAAGGTTTGAAGTTCAGCAGTATTGAGGGCATTTTCAAAGAATTGCACACAAGCTGCAAGATCGCTTTCCACATTTTCCCCTTCTTTCGCCAATTCTGAAAGAACCTCGATCTCTTCTTTTTTTTCGATGATTCCTGAAAATAGTTGGATTTTTCGGAGTATCCGTTTTTTCTTCTGCTGCAGGGATTGAGACTTCTTCTTGTCTTTCCAGATAGCCGGATCAGATAGTTCTTTGTTGATAGATTCCAGGTTTTCTTTTTCTTGAGCCAGGTCAAAGAAAACCTCTTAGATCTTCAAATTTACGGAATATGTACTCAATTTGATGTTGAAGGTCGGATTGAGTTGCTTTTGAAGATTTTGTTTCGTTCATATCTCCTCTTTAGAATGGCAAGAATAAGGAATAAGGCCGATAAAGTCAAGCTGATATAGGGAAGGACATCTCCGTATAACGAATAAAGAGTCTGTGTTTTTTTTATATAAATATCCGATGTCAAAAAAGTCTGAGTCTCCATCTGTGTTTTAGATATCACCCGGCCATAGGGATCAATAAACCCACTGATCCCGGTAGTTGCTGCTCGAAGAAGATAACGCCTGTTTTCAACCGCCCGAAATACAGATATGGCAAAATGCTGAAAGGGCGCAGCGCTGGTTCCATACCAACCGTCGTTTGTGATCGTGACCAGAAAAAGCGCTCCTTTTTTTGTAAACTTTCTGACCAGATCCGGAAATATGATCTCGTAGCAGATTGGAGTTCCGAAAGGGTTTCCCTGAAAATCGTGAAGAAGGTGTTCTTTCCCCGGAGAGATTTCTCCGATGGCATGGGTCATACTTGCTATGAATGAAAAGATCTTTTTATAAGGCGTGTATTCTCCGAAGGGGACAAGGTGCATTTTATTGTATTGGCTGTATGTAAGATCCGGTTTCAGAGTTAAAGAGGCATTGTAGTAGAGAGTGGATTTTGTTGAGGGCTGGATTTCATTAGCGCCGAAAACAAGCGTACAGCCAGTGTCCTTTACAAATTCATTCAATCCATTCTTAAATTCCTGATAGAGTCCAAAAGGATAGCTGAAACATAAGGGAACGGTAAATTCCGGCCAGATGATTAGTGAAGCACCTGCTTTGTAGGATTGATAGCTGAGATCTATATGCCGGTCAAATAATGCTCTTTTTTCATCCTCAGTGATATTATGCCAGTAGATATCCGAGGAAACATTTCCCTGGATTACTGAGGCCTTAAAGGACTCCTCATTTTCCTCTGTATCTTTTATGCTCAAGAAACCGGCTACATGCAGAAGTATAACAAGCGCCAGTATGCTGAAAAACGGAGAGCGCCGCTTCAGGTTCAGAGAGCAAAGGAAAAGACTTTGGAATGATATGAGAATAAAGGAGATC
>CBDVEQ010000250.1:0-2764 GCA_965373045.1 uncultured bacterium
AATAAATGTCCAAAGTGTAAATACGAAAATCCGGAAGGCACTAGTTTCTGTGGGAATTGTGGTGAAAATCTGCCCGCAATAGAAGATGCCAGGGTGGCTTTCACTAAAACCATGGAGGCTCCAATCGAAGAGCTGACAACAGGCTCTACCTTTGCAGCCAGGTATCAGATTATCGAGGAATTGGGAAAGGGGGGTATGGGCAAAGTCTATAAGGCATTGGATACTAAAATCAATGAAAAAATTGCCATAAAACTCATAAGGCCTGAAATCGCTTCGGATAAAAAAAACATTGAACGCTTCAATAATGAACTTAAATTCGCCCGCCAGATAAGTCACCGCAATGTGGGCCGGATGTATCATCTGGAGGAAGAAAAAGGCCAGCATTACATCACAATGGAGTATGTTCCGGGCGAAGACCTCAAAAGCATGATGCGGATGAGCGGACAACTCAGTATCGGTACAGCCATTAACATTGCCAAACAGATCTGTGAGGGACTTGAGGAAGCGCATCGATTAGGTGTCATCCATCGTGATCTTAAACCGAATAACATCATGATCGATAAAGAAGGCTCAGCCCGCATTATGGATTTTGGGATAGCCCGTTCCCTTAAGGCCAAAAGCATTACCGGCGCTGGAGTGATGATTGGAACGCCGGAATATATGGCGCCGGAGCAGATTGAGGGAAAAGAAGTCGATCAGCGTGCAGATATATATGCTTTGGGAATAATTTTTTTTGAGATGCTGACCGGACGGCTTCCTTTTGAAGGAGATACTCCTTTTACCATCGGGATCAAACAGAAGAGCGAGATGCCGGAAGATCCCATAAATTACAATGCCCGAATCCCAGAGGATCTCAGCCGGTTGATCCTCAAATGCCTGGAAAAAAATCCGGACAGCAGATATCAAACGGCCGGAGAATTGCGTTCTGAGCTCAGCATTATGGAGCAGGACGTTCCCACCGCGGAAAGAAAGATTTCCGGGCGGAAACCTCTTACGTCTAGAGAGATAACCGTAACCATCGGCCTGAAGAAGCTCTTTTTACCGGTTTTGATCGTGGCGGCTCTGGTTGTGATATCTGTCATTATCTTGAAAGTTCTGCCGCACAAAGAATCCATCCCGCCCATCACAGGAAAACCATCGGTCGCCATCATGTATTTTAAGAACAACACGGGCGACGCCGGCTTGGACCACTGGAGAAATGCCCTGGCAGATCTGCTGATAACAGATCTAGCGCAATCCAAATATGTGCAGGTCCTGAGTGAGGATAAACTGTTCAATATTCTTGGGGAACTTGACCAATTGGAAGCCAAAAATTTTTCCTCTGACGTTTTAAGAGAGGTGGCGTCCCGCGGTAAAGTGAACCACATCCTAGTTGGCAGTTTTACCCGCGCTGGTGATGTTTTTCGTATGAATATCACGCTGCAGAAAGCGGCTGAGGGAGATGTTGTCGGATCAGAGAGCGTGGAGGGAACAGGAGAGAAAAGTTTCTATTCCATGGTGGATGAATTGACCCGCAGGATCAAAGCCCATTTTGCGCTTTCTCAAGAACAGCTTTCCTCTGATATCGATCGGCGCGTGGGAGAGATCACCACCAATAATCCGGAAGCTCTAAAGTTCTATATCGAAGGAAGACAGTATCACCTGAATAAAGATTTACGAAAAAGTATTCAAGCTATGGAAAATGCCATAGCTATTGATCCTGATTTTGCCATGGCATACCGGTCGCTGGCCATGAGTCACAATAATCTTTTTCTCTATACCCAGCGGGCCAAGTACATTCAAAAAGCCCTGGAATTGTCTGAGCGGCTCCCAGACCGGGAGCGCTATCAGATCAAGGGAGATTTTTATAGTGGATCAGAAAGCACATATGATAAGGCAGTCGAAGCCTATTCCAATTTATTGGAACTGTATCCTGATGATCTGACTGCACTACACAATTTGGGATTGATCTATGCTGACATTGGAGAGAGAGATAAGGCTGTCGAATGTTATGAGAATTCCATTCAAAAGGGAGATCGCTCGGCTGTTGTTTACGAAAATTTAGCTTTTGCATATAGAGCGACTGGACGTTATGACAAAGCCATACAGCTGCTTGAAAGCTATATTGAAACGGTTTCAGACCTTCCCGGTATCCGATATTCTCTGTCCAATCTTTATGTCGGACATGGTGATCTCGATCTCGCTCTGGTTGAGATGGAAAAGGCATTTTTGCTTAATCCCTCATCTCCAGTAGGTTTCCTTTGGAAGGGTAATATTTATCGTTTTATGGGAGATCTGGTCAAAGCGGAAGCAGAATTCCAGAAAGCAAGGCAGCATAACGAAATGATTGGCAAGATAGCGGGCGGCGCCTATCTTGGGTATCTGTATTCGGAGCAGGGAAGATTTCGCGAAGCTATGAATCTGTCAAATCAGGGTTTTGAAATGGTAAAGAAGGCCGGATTGAGTGTATGGATTGCGAGATATCATTTAGGATTTTCAAGATATCATTTGCGAGCAGGGCAGCCTCAGAAGGCTTTGAACGAAGCTGAGCAGGCCTGGATCTGTGCTGATAATGTGAAAAACGTAGATTACTTGAGAGATGCCCTGTATCAAAAAGGTCTGGCCCTACTCGGTCTGGATAATGTGTCAGAAGCAGAAAAAACAGCCGATCAACTTAAAGAACTGATCGAAGATGGTATGAACAAAAAAATCATTCACCTCTATTATCATCTAAAAAGCAAAATCGAGTTGCAGAAGGGCAATTACTCTCAAGCTGTGGATTTCT
>CBDVEQ010000251.1:0-2737 GCA_965373045.1 uncultured bacterium
CAGTACACGCTGCAAGCTCGGTATGCGGCAGAAGAAAATCCAGCCGATTATCCAAAGTTTTTCAGAGGAGGAGGCAGGTTGACGGTAACTCCAAAGATCGTGGTTGGCATCTGCTCTTCTATCAGTGTGTATAGATCGTGCGAGATTATTCGGATTTTTCAGAAAAACGGGTGTGATGTCCACGCCATTATGACAAAAAACGCATCACGCTTGATCTCCCCTCTTCTCCTTACTGCACTGACAGGACATGTAGTGAGGATAGATTCATTTGAAGAAGAGCCGTCAGACAAGATAGACCATATCGATCTAGCAAAAACCATTGAACTTCTGGTCATTGCGCCTGCTACTGCAAATATGCTGGGGAAACTGGCATCAGGTATCGCTGATGATTTTCTTTCTACCTTGTTTCTGGCGGTTGAGTGTCCTGTGCTCATAGCGCCTGCCATGAACGAAGCCATGTATTTAAACAAGCAGACACAGGAGAATATAAAAAGACTCAAATCCCATGGTGTTCGATTCGTTGGCCCAGAAAAAGGATATCTGGCATGCAAGGATGAGGGTTGGGGGAGGCTCGCCTCTTCAGACAGGATCGCTGCCCAGGGGATGTATATGTTGGACCAGAGTTTTTCCCTAAAAGGCCGGGAGGTCCTTATAACTGCCGGGCCAACCAGGGAATTTATAGATCCGGTCCGCTATCTGACCAACTGTTCATCGGGAAAGATGGGGTTTGAACTTGCCCGGGAGGCCTTACGGCGCGGGGCGGATGTGACACTCATTTCCGGGCCGACCGGTCTCTTTCCGCCACGGAAGGCAGGATTTATTGCAGTAACGACCGCAGAAGAGATGGAATATGCTGTGTTGGAGAATGCAAAAAAAGCGGATATTGTGATCATGGCTGCGGCTGTGTCGGATTATTCCTTTGCCAAAAAATCTGCTGCGAAGATAAAAAAATCAGATTCAGAAAAAACGGTCGAGCTTGTTCGGACTAATGATATTCTGAAAAGTCTTGGCCGCCGAAAAGGAAATAAGATCCTTGTGGGATTTGCTGCAGAGACAGAGAATGTCCGTGACAATGCGTTGAAAAAGATCAAAGATAAAAATATTGACCTTATCATCGCTAATGATGTTTCCAAAGAGGGGATCGGATTTAATTCGGATTACAACAAGGTCAGTATTATCTACCCTGACGGAAAGACCATCCAGACCGAGAAAAAAAGTAAGACCGAGATCAGCCAGGAAATTTTCAATGCAATAGAGGGGATCATTGGACAAAGAAGCTGAGGAACTCCTTAATGATTTAAAAAACAGAATAGATTATTTCGATATGATAGGGGCTGGTTCCATGGCAGAAGGATCTTCTGCTGAATCGGTTATCAATAAACGCATCCTGTCCTGCCAGCGGTGTGATCTTTTCAAAACACGTACACATGCTGTGCCTGGCGAGGGGAATTTTAATGCCGACCTGATGTTTGTTGGTGAAGGTCCGGGTTATGATGAAGATATCAAGGGCAAGCCATTTATAGGACGAGCAGGACAGTTGTTGACAAAGATCATTACTGTTATGGGATTTGACAGAAAAGATGTCTATATTACAAATGTAGTGAAATGCAGGCCGCCCAATAACCGAAATCCCCAGTTGGAAGAGATGGAAGCCTGCAAGGAATATCTTTTTGAGCAGATCGAGTGTATCCAGCCAAGGGTCATTGTCGCACTGGGCAAGGTTGCTACGGATTTTTTTATTCCTGGTTCTGTGAGTATAAGCGCCATGCGTGGAAAATTTCATCTATTCAGGAATATCCTACTGATGCCGACATTCCATCCTTCCTATCTTGTCAGGCAGCAAGGTAATAAAGAGCTGCGAAGAAAAGTCTGGGATGACATGAAAGAAGTAATGGCTCGTCTGAGTAAGTAGAGACGGTGTTTGCTGAAATTATACTCTTCCTGCCTTTTGACCAGTCTTTTTTTTATATTGTCCCTCCGGAACAGTTTGCCAGAGTCAAAGTAGGGTCTAGGGTTCTTGTTCCCTTTCGCAGGAAAAAGATGACGGGAATCGTAATCGGCCTGAGGAAAACAAACCCCGGATTTTCCTTTGAATTAAAAACCATCGATCAACTCCTGGATGAGAAGCCCGTGTTTTCCGACTCCTTTTTATCTTTTGCTCGCAAAATGAGCCTTTATTTTCACTGTTCCTGGGGAGAACTTTTACACGTTGCCCTGCCTCCGTCCTTTGTTTTTAAAAGTACAAAGGTCATTTCTCTCACTCCTCTTGGAAAAATGAAGATAGAGGATTCTGCCCTGCCGCAGGGGGAGAGAGATATCCTGGGTTTTGTCAAGGACCGGTCTTACAGCGAAGCATATATAAAAAGAAATTTGAATCCCGGAAATCTTCCGGCTCGTTTAATTCGAATGGAAAAAAGGGGGCTTCTCCGGATTCAAGATGGGATAAAAAAAACTGTTCAAAGACGTAAAGAGGACCGCAAACGGTCAGCTACCCAGCTTGAGATGGATTTTTCCCTGGATGGGTCTCTGCGTTCAGTCGCCGGGCGGATCTCGCTTTCTATTTCAAAAGGGAAAGCATCATTCTATATGATACACGGGCCTGATTGGAAAAGAGAACCTATCTATCTGGAATTGATCCGTGCTGTCCTGGATGGGAAAAAAAATGTTCTTTTTCTTCTTCCCGAGATTTCTCTGACAGAAGTCCTGGTAATCAGGCTTAAAAAAAAACTAGGTGTTG
>CBDVEQ010000252.1:0-2693 GCA_965373045.1 uncultured bacterium
CGCAACAAAGCAGATCGGCTTGCCCGTAGGGTAAAAAAGGGCCGATGATTTTTTTTATTAACGATCTATGATATTCAATCCTCAATTTATCCCTGGCAAAATCCTTTATTGAACGCTATAACCATCCAAAACAAATAAAGGAATCGGCCATTTTTTATGAATAATCCAGGCTACTTGTTGTCTGTTTTAAGTACTGATACAAAAGCACTCTGAGGGATCATAACCGCACCGACCATTTTCATCCTTTTTTTACCTTTTTTCTGTTTTTTCAGAAGCTTTTGTTTCCTGGTCACATCTCCACCATATAGTTTGGCGGTCACGTCTTTTCTGTAGGGAGAAATTGTAGAACGTGAGATTATTTTCCCTCCGATCGCACCTTGAATAGCAATCTTGAATTGATGTCTTGGAATGGCATCTTTAAGCCGGTCGCATATTTTAACTCCCCAATCTCTTGCTTTGTCCTGAAACACAATAAGGGATAAGGCATCTACTTTTTCACCATTGACCAGAATATCCAGACAGACCAGGTCGCTGACCCTATAATCGATCAATTCATAATCAAAGGACCCGTATCCCTGTGTATTTGTCTTGAGCGTATCGTAAAAATCATATATGACTTCCGCCAGCGGCATATCGATCAAAAGCTCAATACGTCCTTGAGTGGGATAACTTATGCGGGGATTGTTCCCTCTGCGGGATAAGCACAATTTCATGACAACACCCATATATCTCTCAGGAAAAAGTAGGGATGCTTTTATGTAAGGTTCTTCGGTACTTTGGATCTGGGAGGGGTCCGGATAATACTTCGGGTTGTCTATTAAAATGGTCTCACCATTTTTAAGTGTGAATTTATATTCAACACTGGGCATGCTCATAATAATAGACTGGTCGTATTCCCTCTCCAACCGCTGCTGAAATATTTCAAGATGAAGAAGTCCAAGGAAACCACATCTGAAGCCCTGTCCAAGAGCCGCGGAAGAATCCTTTTCATAGGTCAGGGAGGCGTCATTGAGCTCATACTTTTCCAATGTTTCACGGAGAGATTGGTATTCATCTGAAGCCACAGGATAAATAGAAGAAAAAACGACTGACTTTGCTTCTTTAAATCCGGACAAAGGCTCACTGACAGGATCTGCATCCAGAGTGATCGTGTCCCCGATCCGGGTATCTCCCAGTTTTTTTATCCCTGCAATAATGTATCCGACCTCCCCGGCAGACAGACTGTCTTTGGGTTTTTTTTCTATTTGGAAGAGTCCGACTTCTTCTACTTTGTAAGCGGCGTTGTTGTTTAAGAGACGGATGATATCGCCGGATCTAACACATCCGTCAAAGATGCGGCAGTGAATGATCGTTCCACGAAAAGAATCATAGTGAGCATCAAAAATCAGAGATTTGAGAGGTTTGTCCGGGTGGCCTTCGGGCGGAGGGATATATTCCACTACAGCTTCAAAAATATCGTTTATGCCTGTTCCTTCCTTGGCCGAACACAGGATCGCCATATCAGGATCAAGCCCCAGTTCGTTTTCAATCTGTTCTTTAGTCCTGTCTATATCTGCTGTTAAAAGATCGATCTTATTGATCACCGGAATAATCGTTAGATCATGTTCCATAGCCATATACAGATTTGCAACGGTTTGTGCCTCTACCCCCTGTGACGCATCAACAATAAGGATCACACCTTCACATGATGCGAGGGCGCGGGATACTTCATAGGAAAAATCGACATGCCCTGGGGTGTCGATCATATTAAGTGAATAGTTTTCCCCTTTTTTATCTTCATAAGGCAGTGTGACTGTCTGACTTTTGATGGTGATCCCTCTTTCCCTCTCAAGGTCCATCGTATCCAGTATCTGGTCGCGGAAATCTCTTTGGGAAACCATATCTGTGGCCTGTATAAGTCTGTCCGCGAGTGTGGATTTTCCATGGTCAATATGGGCAATAATACTGAAGTTTCTAATGTTGGGCATAGGTGATTCTCTTTACACAAAATGGAACACGTATTCTAACATAATTTTGAGGTTTTGGAATTCAAGAAAATGACGGGACGCGAAATGGTGAACATGGATAATGCTCCAAGAGATTTTAGCCCGAAAACTGGCGGATCTTCTCTTCCGCTTAATACTTGCGGCGAGTCCTTCGTTTGATCTCCCGAACTATCGATTCAGGCGGTGGCTTTCTCTTGGTACTCATGCATATCTCCTTGCGGGATTTTATTATACGCAAACCAGCGCTTAAAAAATATCATGAGTGGTCCGAATTTAGTTGAAACGAAACAATAACACAATGAAAACATATGTCACAGAAAACATTGAAATAGATTGAAATGATTTTATGCGTAAGTCGCTGAAAATAAAGAAAATAGCTGGCACGCCCAACCAGATTTCTATAGGATTTTCTGGGCAATCAAATCTTTTGTCGTAACAGAGTCCTTTTTGGTGCTTTCAGGATTACCTTCTGGGAATGAATGCGTCTTCCCCCGGCATTAAATATGACCAAACTAAATGTACTTTTGCCTTGTCTTCGCAGTTCGTTCATTTCCCCTTTGGTCAGTTTGGCAGGAGCATAGTTCGGGAGTTTGGCTCTGCCTCCAAAACGGCCGAGTGTAGCCACCATTCGTTTGTTTTTATACAACTTTAGGATATAAACTGGCTTCACGAAGGGAATTTTTTGCTTTAGCTTAATGAGATCCAGGC
>CBDVEQ010000253.1:0-2687 GCA_965373045.1 uncultured bacterium
CGGCAGTTTTTATGAATAAAGCAGGATAATATATCTGCATAAAAGGATATATCCAGCCTGCATTTTCTAAGCAGCGTTTTATCAGCCATTATTTCGTCCGGGCTTCCCACTTTCAGAATGGTTCCTTCATTCATGACAGCGATCCGGTCACAACATGCCAGAACAGGAAGGATCTGCTGTGAAACGATCAATACCGTGGCATCCAGGTCTTTAATGGTTTTAATGAACTGCTTAATAGTCGCCGGGTCCAAGTTTGAAAAGGGCTCATCAAAAGCGATCACATCGGGCTGCATCGCCAGGACCGTAGCCAGGGCAACGCGCTTTCTTTCCCCGAAAGAAAGGTGATGAGAAGTCCTGCCTTCTAACCCCTCGAGATTCATTAGGCGAAGGGTGTCCTTTATCCTGATGCGTATTTTTTCTTTACTAATTTCCATATTCAAGAGGCCGAAAGCGATATCCTCCTCGACCGTAGGATTAAAAAGCTGGTCATCGGGATTCTGGAACACAAGCCCGACCCGTTTCCGGATCTCTGCAAGGTTTTCCTTTCTCAGTTCCAAGCCTTCAATTATAACCCGGCCTTCTCCCCGCAATAATCCGTTCAGGTGAAGAAGCAGAGTGGATTTTCCGGCCCCGGACGGACCGATGATACCAAAACGTTCCTGTTTTCTGACCTCAAGTGAAACGCTTTTAAGAGCGGAATTTCCGCCATAGGCGAATGTCACATTTTCCAAAACTACGGAAAAAGGGCATTTTTTTGGTTCAGGCATATATCCGGATTCCACTCATAATAACAAAAAACCCAATTATAAACACAAGATCACGCCGATGGAAAGCCAGTCCTTCAAATTCTGGAAAACTTCCGTCAAATCCCCTGGATAACATGGATTGGTACACTGTATGGGCACGGTCCCAGCTCCGCAGAAATATCATGGCCGCTTGATGGCCTAAGACCTTGAACCGGCTGATCTTCAACCGGCCCGGAGTCCGGCTTTCTCTTGCCCTGTTGGTCCGGAGCCTTTCATCATTGAGAATAAATATATAACGATACATCAAAGCCGACATCGCACCAAAAACAGAAGGCATTCCCAGGCTGCGTAATCCCTTTAACAGCCTGTGGAATTTATCTGTCGAAGTTAACAGAACAACAAGAATCAGGGCGGAATAAGCTTTCAGAAGGATCGATCCGGAAAGGGCAGCCATATTAACAGAAAATATATCTGACTTTATTGGACCGCTGAAAAGCAAGGAAAGAGGGAGAAGCAAAGCGGCCATCAGGATAAAGGGGGAAGCGATCAAGCAGCGGCTCAAGACAAACTTCAGGGGAATCCTCCCCGCCATGATCAACGCACCCAGTGTCATAGAATAAAAAATAAAGGGGAAAAGCTCTCCCTTTGGCTCGGAGACAATAATAACTATTGCCGAAAAGAAGGTAAAGATCTTTGTCCGGGGGTCAAGCCGGCGGAGAACGGAATCCAATCCGCTGTATTTATCCAGGTAATCATGCTTCATATTACAAATATATTTCTTATATCCGGATTCCCATATTCATGGAAATGACTATGGGATAGGAGTCTCACTTTTTTCCGCTTCTTGTTTTTACGCCGTAGAAAAGTCCGGTTATACCCAGGATAAACGCCAGGCCGAGCAGGACTTTCATGTAGAGAGGGACAAAAGGGACTTCTTTTTCAATAATTTCCGGTTCCGGGACTGCAGGCTGCTCTTTAGGAGAGGGGCTGAAAAATACCTCATCCAAAGAGACCATTGCTTTCTTTCTGTGTCCCTTTTCATCATCAATAACGATAACCCACTCTCCAGGTTTATCGGGTTTAAAAACGAAGTATCCCGAAATGTCCATTCGGCCGCTCTGGAATTCCTTTTTATCTTCCCCGGGGCGTTCTATCCTCACAAGAGCGCCAGAAAGAACAACTCCTCCGCTGTAAGCGGCTCTGACTACAATAAAAGGAGACTGTTGGCTGACATCCACATTGACACCATGGGCAAAAGCCAACACTGTCATTCCCATTAATACATAAAATAAAACTGTTTTTTTCATAGTTAACTCACTTCTTAAAGATAGCCGGATCGACCCGGCGAAAAAAACCAATAACACTCGCTGTTAAGACCCCCTCGATGCCTGCCACCAGAACATAGGCATAAAGAATATAAAATATCCCCTTTCCATATCCGGAAAGCTGAAATTCAAGCGCCATGAGAAAGGCTGCAGTCATTATGCCAAAAAAACCGGCAAGAAAAGCCCGGACTGTTTCCGGAAATCCGCAAATTTTCCAGATCATATAGCCTGCTAAAGCTCCTGCTCCCATGTTTACAGCGTTTAATCCGAGAGACAGCAGCCCTCCGTGCTGAAAAATAAGAGACTGAAAAAGAAGAGCTATAAAAATAACAGGAAAGGCTCCCCATCCCAGAAGTATGCCGGCAAGCCCGAAAAGGCCCAGATGCATGGATGTTCCCGCAATGGGAAAATGGACCAGGGATACAACGAACAGAGCAGCTGCCATAAGCCCCATTTTTGGGACATCATCTGTCTGTATTTTTTTCCCGAAAATAAAAAGCGCCCCGGCTGAAAACACATCCGCAGCAATGGCTATTTCAGTTGCGATGATCCCATCAGCTATATGCATTTTTGATTTTCAGCTGAAATCAGTTCAAATCAGAAAGAGGAAAATAAC
>CBDVEQ010000254.1:0-2673 GCA_965373045.1 uncultured bacterium
ATCAAGCGAAAGCAGCTCCTGGCGATTCTTCTGCTGGCCACACTGCTTGTTCTGTATGTTTTGATTAAAATTGCGATTTAAACCAAAAAGCCTCGTCATTATTTTAGGACCTACTGCTGTAGGAAAAAGCGCTGTTGCGGTCCAGGTTGCAAAAAAATTTAATGGGGAGGTCATCAACTGTGACTCCATGCAGGTTTATCGAGGTTTTGATATCGGTACGGACAAAATTTCCCCTGAGAAAATGAGAGGAATCGCCCATCATCTCCTGGATTTTGTGGATCCTTCTTATCAATTCACTGCCGCTGACTTCATCAGACACACTCTGGCCGCTTTGGAGGACATCCACAGCAGGAAAAAACTCCCTGTTATAACCGGGGGAACAGGGCTTTATCTAAAAACGCTTTTAGAAGGATTGTTTCCTGATGGGGGAAAAGACAGCCGCATTCGGAAGATACTTGAAGATGAGACAGGAAAAAAGGGGCTCGAATATCAGTGGAAGATACTCCTGGATATTGATCCAATATATGCAGAGAAGATCGGCTCCAATGATCGGATCCGGATCATCAGAGCCCTGGAAGTCTTTTATGCCACTAATAAGACATTAACAGAGCATTTCGCAGGGACAGAGCCGTTTCTCAAAGATTTTTTTATTGTTAAGATCGGGTTAAAAATGGAAAGACCGCTTCTTTACACGAGGATCGAGGCAAGAGTCGATAAAATGTTCGAAAAGGGGATCGTACAGGAAACAAAAGCGCTTTTGAAATCCGGTATTGAAGCCGGAGCTCCTCCTTTCCGTGCGTTGGGTTACAAACATGTTTTGGCTTTTTTACACCACAAGATAACTCTGGATGAAGCCGTCTGCATGACAAAGATAGATACACGCCATTATGCTAAAAGGCAGATGACCTGGTTTCGGAAGATGAATGGGATCATGTGGTTTCCCGCGGAGAAGAAGGAAGACATTTTAAGCTGTCTTGAGGAGATTTTGATCAAATAAAATGGAAAAAGCCATTCTTGTTCATCTGGCCACCAATAAGAAGGAAAAGATGGTGGCCGAAGAATCCATGAAGGAACTTGAAGGATTGGCCTGCACAGCCGGGGCAAATGTGGCTGATAAGATCTTTCAGACGCGGAAGGAGATCGATCCAAGATACCTGATCGGAAAAGGGAAGGTCGATGAGATCATCCAACGGAAGAATGAGACGGATACGAATCTTATTATTTTTGAACATGATCTGACTCCAATTCAACAGAGAACTCTGGAGAACAAGATCGGGGAAAAGATCATAGACCGCACCCAGCTTATCCTGGATATTTTTTCCCAGCGGGCACGGAGCAACGAGGGAAAGCTTCAGGTCGAGATGGCACAGTTAAATTATATTTTGCCAAGACTCTCGGGAAAAGGACAGGCTCTGTCACGGCTGGGAGGAGGGATCGGGACAAGAGGGCCGGGAGAACAAAAGCTGGAGGAAGACCGGAGAAAGATCCAGGGCCGGATCACCAAGATCAAGAGAGACATTAACAAGATCCAAAAGCGACGTGCGGATCAGAGAAAAAGACGAAAGAAAGTCCCTGTTCCTTTTGTTTCGTTCGTGGGTTATACAAATGCTGGAAAATCAAGCCTGTTCAATATTTTGACAAGGGGAAAGACTCTGACTTCGTCCTATCTGTTCGCCACCCTCGACCCTGTACTCCGGCGTGTCACATTCACTGATGGGCTCTATTTTTTTCTCAGTGATACCGTTGGATTTATAAAGAGTCTTCCTGAAGAACTAATTACGGCTTTTATGGCCACGCTTGAGGAGGTCCGTGAGGCCGATTGTATATGCCACATTATAGACACGACTTCTTCTTATGCCGCAAACCAGATCGCCGCTGTAGAGAGAATACTTGCCAAACTGAGGATTCAGGATATTCCTGTGATCAAAGTGTTTAACAAAATCGACCTTCTGCCCGATTTTCCGCTCCTTTTAAAAAGGAACGAACAGGAATGTGGAACTGAGGTCTATATTTCGGCGAAGGAAAAACTCGGGATAATCAGCCTGAAAAAAACTCTGCATGATATCCTGTTCAGCGATTATTGCTGTTATCATATTCGGATACCAAAATCCCACAAAGAATTAATTCACTCTTTCCCAAAATGGTCAATTGTGTTAAAAAGAAGGGACAGAGGCCGTGATATGGAATTCAAGATCATGGCCAGACCCGATAATATGATAAAATATATGCCATATGTCGTACGAGGAGACTGCCATTGGTAAAGAAAATTCAATTTTGCCTGATCGTTTTATCTCTTTTGCTCTGGTCCTGTGTAACCTATAAATCTCCCCCTCCCTCCATGTATTTAGGAGAGCTCCCAGCTACCGGGACAGCGGATCTTTCTCTGGATGACCGGATCATCGCCGAAGATGCATGGGCGCTTCTTAAGAAGGGCAATACCGGGAAAGCCCGGAAGCTGTTTGCAAAGCTGGGAACATCCAATTCCTTTTATTACATCGGTATGGGGTATGCATCCTATCTCCTCGGAGAACTGCCTGCTGCTGAGGAATTTTTTAAGTTTGCAGTCCGCCTTAAGCCGAATATAACTCTGGCCCATCTGGGCCTGGCTCAGGTTTATCAGGATATGGGACGTTTAGACAATGCCTTTTCTGAATTCAGAGAAGTACTGAAAGA
>CBDVEQ010000255.1:0-2632 GCA_965373045.1 uncultured bacterium
GCTTCATAAAGCCCTTAAAATTAAAGCAGCGGAAACATCCCGATCCATTTCCGAACTTATCAATGAAGCGATAAGATTCTCTCTAACTGAGGATGCAGAGGACCTTGCTGCTTTTTCTGAAAGAAAATCTGATCCTCTTCTCGCTTTTGAGGATGTTCTCGAGGATCTAAAAAAGAATGGCCGCATATAAGATCTATTTCCGCCGGTCCGTCCTCAAAGATCTGGAAAAAGTTCCTAAAAAAGGCATTTTAAAAATCATCAAGCGGATCGAAGCTCTTGCCCATAATCCAAGACCTGCCGGATGCGAAAAAATCTCAGGTCTTGCCCGCTACAGAATCCGGCAGGGAGACTACAGAATAATCTATTCTATCCAGGATGATGTGCTGACCATTTGGATTGTTAAAATTGGTCACAGGCGAGATGTCTACCGAAAAATCTACGGGAACAAATCAATTGGAAAGATTCATGAATAATCATGCAATTTCAATTAAATAGCCTAAGCCTTCGACAAATTTAGCCCTTTGATGACTATATTCCCTAGCCAAATCTAGCATGGGAAATAAAATCCCTGATTAGATGTGGATTCTTACTTCCGTCTGGAAACTTCACTCCGGTGTTAACATCAACCCCGAATGGACCGACTTTTATTATGGCCTCAACAACATTTTCAGGATTCAATCCTCCTGCCAGGATAATGGGCTTATCTATTGACGCAACAATTTCGCGGCTTATGTTCCAATCATGGACCTTACCGGTGCCACCTATTCTGTATCTTGTTTTCGAGTCTAGAAGGAGTGCATCTACATTTGGTGCAAAATATTTCGCTGCTTCCAGGGCACCGTCTTTCACAACATGTATGGCCTTTATGAACTTCACATGCTTGAGATTCCTTCTCAATTTCTTTATTTCATCTAAGGATATATTGTCTTGGAGCTGAATATCGCACGCAGGAACCTTCTTATAAATGGCCAGGATTTCCTTGGCTGTTGTAAGATGCGTCACCAGTACAGAACTGATGTATGGGGGTGCCTCTTTTAAAATATGATGCGCAGCTTCTGGCCTAAGAACATCTTCAGTTTTGTGCGTTGCCCCAACAATCAGACCGAATGCGTCTGCTCCAGCATTGACGGCCATCAATGCTTCGTCGATCGATTTTATGCCACAAATCTTGACTCGAACCATGTTTTCCATCTCTCAATAAGCAGTCGAACAAAACTTCTCTCAGAGAAATAACCATAAATCAACAAAATTGCAAGTATGTTGGTGAGAATTATTATACGATTCCTGTTGAATATGAGGATTAGTTTTGATATTGTCATTGCGCAATTAAAGGAGACAACGCAATGAAAAAAAACCTAATATTAATTCTGTTTGTGGCGGTCGGATTACTACTTACATCATGCTCCAAAACATCGGAAACTCCCGCAGATGCGCCTACCACAGACAATCCATTTTTTGCTGAATATGACACTCTGTTTAAAGTCCCGCCATTTGATATCATCAAACCCGAGCACTTTATCCCGGCCTATGAGAAAGGGATGAAGGAGCAAAAAGCAGAAATAGAAAAACTCGTTAATAACCCCGAAGCCCCGACTTTTGACAACACGATCGTTGCTCTGGACCGGTCGAGCAAGCTGCTTTCCAAAGTATCCAAGGCATTTTCCGGATTGAATGGAGCCAATACAAATGATGAGCTCAAAGAGATTCAGAAAGAAATGGCGCCCCGGTTAGCGGCCCATCGTGATGAGATCAACCTGAACAAAAAACTGTTTGAGCGCATAAAAGCTGTATACGAGCAGCGGGATAAATTGAATCTCACCGATGAGCAGCTGTATTTGCTCGAAAATCTTTACAAAAGGTATGTCCGTAGTGGAGCGAACCTGAATGACGAAGACCAGGCCAAACTCAAAAAGATCAATCAAGAGCTGTCAAAGCTGCGTGTCCGGTTCGGTCAAAATGTCCTGGGCGAAACCAATGAATTCAAACTCGTGATCGAAAATGAAAAAGATCTGGCTGGTTTGCCGGAATCATCGATCACAGGAGCTGTCGAAGCGTCCAAGGAAGCTGGATTAGAGGGCAAATGGGTATTCACTACCCATAAACCCAGTATGATCCCATTTCTGCAGTATTCTGAAAAGCGGGACCTGAGAGAAAAGCTGTACAGGGCTTACACAAAAAGAGGGGATAACGACAACGAACGTGACAACAAAAAAATTCTCTCCGATCTCTTCAAGCTTCGTATCGAACGCGTAAATCTCCTCGGTTATAAAACTTACGCCGATTATGTCCTGGAAACCCGTATGGCAGGGAATTCACAGAATGTCTATGAACTGCTGAATCGGCTGTGGGATGCCTCTCTCTCCATTGCAAAAATAGAAAGGCAAGAAATGCAGTCCATTATCGACAGAGAAGGCGGCGACTTCAAACTGGCCTCCTGGGATTGGTGGTATTACGCTGAAAAGCTGAGAAAGGAAAAATACCAACTCGACGACAATGAATTGCGGCCATATTTTGTGTTGAATAATGTACGGGATGGGGCATTCTGGGTAGCCAATCAACTTTACGGGCTGACATTTGAGGAACTCGAGGGAATGCCTTTGCCGCATCCGGATGCCCAAGTCTTTGAGGTCAA
>CBDVEQ010000256.1:0-2631 GCA_965373045.1 uncultured bacterium
AGATATCCTGTTCGGAATATTTTATAGTATTTTCAGGAAACCTTATTTCTGCCTTTTGTCCATCAAGGCAAACCTGCAGCAGGTCGGAAAATTAATCTTCTCTCAGAAACCTCTGTATGATGTTTCTCCCTGGTATTCAATACTTGTCCTGTGTTTGTTCTGTTTTTTAGCAGTTATGTTCCTCAGCCACAAAGTTAGGGGAGTGGAAATAGTAAAATGAATGCTGTGATCGAAACAGACAAGCTTTCCAAATGGTATGGCAATGTTCTGGGTCTCAGTGATGTTTCTCTTAGGATAGAGCCCGGGATCACCGGTATTCTTGGTCCTAATGGAGCAGGGAAATCGACTTTTTTAAAGTTGATCACCGGCCAGATCAAACCCAATATCGGGACAGTCAGGCTTTTGGGACAGAAAATCAGAAACAACTATTGTCTCATGTCAAAAATCGGCTTCTGTCCTGAACAGGATGCCTTTTTTGACGAGATGACAGGATGGGAGTTTGTGACCGGTCTTTTAAAGTTGAATGGGATGTCCAATGATGAAGTCCGGTCCAGGGCAAAGAACTCATTGGAGATCGTGGAATTAATCAGTGATAAAGACCGGGTCATTCGGTCTTACAGCCGGGGCATGCGTCAAAGATTGAAGATCGCCCAGGCGATTGCCCATAACCCTGAGATCATTATCCTGGATGAACCTTTAAACGGCCTGGATCCTCTCGGACGACGGAAGATCATCAGATTGATCAAAGAATACAAAACTGAAGGTAAAACAATCATTGTATCCAGCCATGTTCTTCCTGAGATCGAAGCCATGACTAAGAAGATCATTCTTATCCATCAGGGGAAGATCTTTGCTCAGGGAGATATTCACTATATTCGGGATCTGATCGAATCTCATCCCCATATGATCTCCGTCAAGTGCAGTGATCCGCGGAAACTGGCCGCAAAATTCATACATGAGGATTTTGTGCTGAATGTCCATTTCGGGACTTCTCAGGATTCCCTCCTTGTGGAAACAAACAACAGAGACAAATTCTTCGGTCTTCTTCCTCGTCTGTTCGTAGAGGAAAAAATCGATGTTTTTGCCATTACATCTCCGGATGACAATCTTCAGGCAGTGTTTGACTATTTGATAGGAAGTTGATATGGCCCAGATAAAAAAAATACATGCTCCAGGTTTTTGGGCATCTGTGATCAATACTTTCACTTTATTCCTCAGGATGGGGAAAAAATCGAGACGGACAAAGGTGTTTTTTACGCTCAGTCTTCTTCCTGTTGTAATTGCTGCAATTGTAAAATTAAACCAGGTTTTTTCCAGTGGAGGCGGGAGGGAAGGGATCTATATATTCTCCAATATCATAATGGCCTTTTATCTCCAATTTCTCATTCTGGTTCTGGCGCTTTTTTTCGGGACATCGATCTGTCTAGAAGAGCTGGAAGGAAAAACTTTGACTTATCTGACAACACGCCCCGTGCCCAAATCCGCGATCCTGCTGGGGAAGTTTGCAGCCTATACTTTGTTGATCGTTTTCATGGTGGTTCTTGGTGTGACCCTCTCGTTTGTTCTATTGAACCTGAACCGGCTGCTAGATTTTTCTATTTATCCTGTATTATTCCTGGATTTAGGGGTGTTAACCCTCGGAATGATATGCTACACGGCATTTTTTACTTTTCTGGGGACGTTCTTAAAAAAGTCCGTTCTTTTTGGCCTGCTGTTCAGTTTCGGATGGGAAAATGTGATCCAGTATTTTCCAGGCACAACCCAGAAATTTACTATTGTTCATTACCTGAAGTCACTTCTTCCTGGTCCTTCGACAGGAGGATTCTCATTTCTTTTGTTCCGCCTCGAGCCCAGTCCCACGGGAGTCTCTATATTTATGCTGCTTCTGATAACTGTAGTCTTTCTGTCCCTGGCATGTTTATTCTTCTCTAAAAAAGAATATATTCTGGACTGAATAGGAATTGAACTGTTCTTAAAGTTAAAGTTTACTGCTTAACTTCTTCCTTTTCTTCTTTTGCTTTTTCTTTTTCAATAATAGTCTTGATGAGCTCCTCAGGGATAACAGCAGAGATCTTAACAAAATCGTCTCCTGCAGTGATATCAATTTTATTGATCAGTTCGCCGATTTCAGGTTTTTCCCCTGCGACCATTCCGCCCAATCCCTTGATTCCGGTTAAAAAGTCAGCCATCTGTTTGTTCTTTGTAGCATCGGTGCTGATGACCTTGATCTCAGCCAGGAGATCGGCGTTTTTGTAATCAAAGAATAATGCTAAAGCCCTGACATCTTTGATATTGCTCATCATGGGATTTTCCGAGGCGGCTTTGTCCATCAATTCCGGTGGAAAGAGGATGGCTCCCCAGAAAATAGCATCCTTGTTTGTTTTTTTCAGCAGGGCGGACAACTCGGTATTCTTGAACACATTGTCCTTTTTCTTCTGGGCCACATCGATGCAGGCTTTTACCTGTGTATCATTTCCAATGATGATGTTGGAATTGTCATAAAAAACAAAGAAAGGATCATCTTCCTTTTCTTCCCATTTATACATCATGAAGCCGTTATAATCCTGCTCGAAGAGCGTCTTGCCCTCTTCATCGCCTTTGGCTCTAACAATAGTGAGGATCTGTTCTTTG
>CBDVEQ010000257.1:0-2601 GCA_965373045.1 uncultured bacterium
TATAGCTCCCATTTCTTCGGAACCACAGCATGAATGGCTTGAAGAGCAAAGAGGAAAATAATCAATAGAACCGCTGCTTGTCTTTTCATGCATAACTCCTGTTATTTGTCACTTGATTTTGATGGGAACCACAACCGCTCCCTGAAATACATAATCGATCGGGATCTGATATTGACTCAAAGTCGATTTCGAGATTTCAACCGGAGATGAAGAGGCTGCTCGCGGAGATAAAAACATGGACTTCATTGAAGGAGGCAGATTTGGCATCTCTTCCCCTTTTAGAAAAATCCCGGGTTTTGAGGCAAACACTTTAAAATAGATCCTGTTGTTCTTTCTTAAATTGCTCAGCAGCCTGATGAGCTGATTCAGGCTCCTTGGAATAAAATTCTGGCTCCTATATTGAGCCATTTCAATATTTCTCATGGACACCGAATCTGCAATAGCCAGATAAAATTCCGACCCGGACGGCAGAGTCGGCGTAAGAAAAGGAACCTTCTGCATAATGGTCTCTCCCCTGAAATTCCGGAAAAAGACCTTGATCATGATCGTCTCGCCGGGACCAGCCGTATATTTATCGAGCCAGACCCGTTCAAGATATGAAAATTTGATCTCTTCGGTTGCACGGACTTTCAGATTGATGCTATAGATATCCAGGTTCTGGAACTCATTGTTGGTCAAAAAAAACACAACAGAAGCTATCAGATTGGAGAGCCCTGTGACAGCGACATTAAAATTCCCGGAATAAAGGTCTTCCAGATGGATGCTTCTTCCGTTCTCAAAATAGATGTCTCCAGTTAATTGAAGCGTCAGGTCGCCGTATGCCCGCTCCTCTGTGGTCAGAATATTCGAAATGACCAGATTAGTGAGAGTAGGTGTCAGTATCTTATTATCCGCAATAAAGATTTTGTAATCGTTTACATCCCCACGTCCTCCAATAAGAGAAATGTTCAAGGGGATCAGTCTGGCACGTTTCCCTAGTTCCCCGTAGACACCCGCATTTCGGTCCTGAGAAAAACGTCCGATCTTTGTATCCGGGATGGCCAGCTTAAAAGATTGCGCCATGCTGGGGGCCACGCCAAGCACGTTGACAGAAGTCATGGAATAATCGACTGCTCCCAGGTTATAGAGAGGATGCCCAAAAGCATATACCTTGCTCCCGTCCACATAAGTCACTGTACCGACGGCTGTCATATCCAGGTCTCCGCTGATCAACTGAACTCCAACAGGATCGCCTCCTTTCAATAAAACCTCTGGCCGGACCGTCACATCCAGTGATTGTCCGGATGCTCCTGTACTGATTGGAGTAAATCCGAGTTTCGTAAAAATGGATTTGGCACTGTTAAAAACACGGGGAGAAAAACCACTGCACATAAGAGGAATGTTTAGAGGTGTTGCGACCTGTCCCCCGCCGATACCTGGGGACTGGTTTTGAAGTATATCCCTATTCATCTCAAAAAGTTTCTCCAGGCTGAGTTCCTTCTGTACAGGGATCCTTGGAGAAAATGTCGATGGGGAAATGGTCCGGCCCGGGATGGCTATCATATCCGAAATAGGAGTTATTCCTGCAATTGCTTCCTTTAGGAATGTACCGATACTGTAGGCAACAGCTCCGATCAGCTTCCCATCGATATAGACCGGGCTTCCGCTCATTCCGTCTATGACACCGGTCCTGTCCAGGATCTTATGATCCAACCGTGCCAGGATCATGCTTTTCCTTGGGGAAAAATTGCGAAGAACACCGATGATTTCCACATCAAACTCTTCGATCCTGTTTCCTAAAAAGACCGTTCTTCCCTTCCCCTTCATCCCAACCTTGACCTGATTCAGAGGCATGATGCGATCAACCGCTTCTACTTGAATAGAAGCCATAGAGATAAACAGGATTAAGGAAACGAAAATATACCAAATTTTTCTATTCTTATAAGTCATGGTTATCCAGGTTAGATAATGCCCAATTTTTTTCCACACTCCTCAAAACATTTAAGAACTGTATTTAGTTCCAAATCTGAATGTGAAGCGGAATAACTCGTCCTGATCATTGCATGATTAGGTGGAACAGCCGGGAAAATAACAGGGTTAGTAAAAATACCTGCTTCTCTCAAATACCGCCAGAGCATGAAGGTTTTCATGTCTTCACCGATCATAAGGGGGATGATCGGAGTCTCGGATGGTCCTGTATCATAACCCATGGCCTGAAATCCGGACTTCATTTTTTCTGTGATCTCCCAGAGCCGTTTCCTTCGCTCCGGTTCCTTTTCAATAATATCAAGCGTGACTATGACGGTTGCCACAGAGGCCGGAGTTATGCTGGCGCTGAAAATCAGGGCTCGTGCATGGTGCTTTATATAAGAGATCACCTTTGCCTCCCCGGCAACAACTCCGCCAAGAGAGGCAAAAGCCTTGCTGAATGTTCCAACAATCAGATCAACTTCGTCCTCCAGTCCAAAATGTTCAGCCGTTCCCCTTCCATTCTCTCCCATGACTCCAAGCCCATGAGCATCGTCTACAAGCAGTTTGAAATCGTATTTTTTCTTCAGCGCAACAATTCCGGGAAGATCGGTCAGATCCCCCTCCATGCTGAAAACACCATCGACCGCTACC
>CBDVEQ010000258.1:0-2567 GCA_965373045.1 uncultured bacterium
AAAGACCCTGCCGCCTATTCCTCCTTACCCGATCAAGAAAAAATAATTGATTATAATGAAAGTATTTGATTTGATCTTATCCCGAAGGACAATAAGACAATTTGAGCCTAAACCGGTTCCTAGAAGCATTTTGAAGAAAATCGTCGATACTGCCCGGCTTGCGCCCTCTGCGGCCAACCGTCAGCCTCTTGAGTTCCTTGTTGTTGATGATAAAGAAGTCGTGGACAGGATCTTCCCATGTTTAAAGTGGGCCGGATATATCGTACCTGAGGGGAACCCAAGGTCCGGCCATGAACCCACTTCCTATATTATAACCTTGATAAACAGCAAGGTCAGAAAGAGTGGTTTTGAATGGGATGCTGGAGCAGCTATTGAGAATATGATTTTATCGGCTCTTGAAGAAGGGATCGGCAGCTGCTGGCTTGCTTCTGTGGACCGGGAAATGGTCCGCGATATTGTTGGCCTTCCTGAAGATTATACTATCGACTCAATCCTGGCTCTGGGTTATCCCGATGAATCACCTGTTGTTGAGGAATTGGTCGATTCCGTTGAGTATTGGAAAGATGAGCATGGACGACTTCATGTTCCTAAACGGAAACTTGATTCCATTTTGCATTACAATAAATTTTAAATTTAAATAATAGTGAGGATCTAACCTGGATTATTCACGAGTCGATATACGCGGCGCGGCGTATGAAGCCGTATTCATATACTGCGAGTGCGCCGCAACAAAGCAGATCGGCTTGCCTGTAGGGTAAAAAAGGGCCGATGATTTTTTTTTATTAACGATCTATGATACTCAGCACCCAATTTATCCCTGGCAAAATTCTTTACTGAAAGCTATGACCATCTAAAATAAATATGTAAATCGGCCATATTTTATGAATAAAACAGGCTAATTTGACTCGCCGGCTATGGTCAGCTCTCCAATTTTGACTGTCGGCCCGCAGACCGAACTCCGGAATTCCAGGTCATTCCCGACCATTTCGATGTTATTGAGGATGCTGCCAAGATTTCCTGATATAGTGATCTCGCTGACCGGATAAATCACCTGGCCGTCTTCCACCCATAGGCCGAAAGCTCCACGGGAGATATCCCCGTTGACTGGATTCAGCCCATGGCCGATGGTCCGCGTCAGAATAAGGCCTTTTTCCATGGATGCAACTATATCATCTGGAGGAGATGTCCCATTCTGGAGATAAAAATTTGATGGTCCGATCCCGCCGCTGTCTGCGTTTCCGGTCGACTCCAGTTTTAACTTCCTTGCAGCATAGGTGTTGCAGAGATAATTTTTCAGGATCCCTTTTTCCATCACAACTGTTCTCTGAGATGGTATGCCTTCTGCATCAAAAGGGGTAGTTCCCAGTCTTCCAGGCATGGTTCCATCATCCATAACTGTGATGAAAGGATTGCCGATCCGTTCTCCCAATCTATCTGCGAGGAATGAGGTTTTTTGGTAGATCGCAGTGCCAGATACACAGGAGAAAAGAAATCCCATCAACCAGGATGTCATCCGGGGCTCGAAGATAACCGGCACATTCTGGGTTTTGATTTTTCTGGAATTAAGCTGGCGGATTGTTCTGTATACAGCCTTTTCGGCAATGGTTTCTGGCGATTCTAATTCACAAAGAAATCTTTTTGTACAGTTCCATGAATCTTCAACGATGTGGTTAGTGTCACCTGCCTGAAGCCCGACGCCCAGACTGCAGAAAGTTTCTTTATACTGTTGAAGGAAACCGTTGGAATTAGCCATTGTTGTGTGGACTTCCTGTGTTTCAAAACCAGCTCCGTGGGAATTGGTGATCAGATTATCCAGAAGAGCGATCTTCTCTGTTTTAATAGCGAGATCGATCTTTTTTTTAGAATCTATCTCATTGATACTGGGGTCGAACAAGAGGAGTGATTCTGCATCAAGCGGCAGTTCAATTCGCTCGGGAAGCCCTGCATACAGGTCCCTGCTGGCAATCTGGGCGCGTTCAAGGGCATTAAGAACAAGTTGTTTAAGAATAGCCTTCTCAAGATCAGAAGAGGAAGCAGAGGCTGTTTTCTGGTCTTTTCTCAAACGAAAACCAATATGTCTGGAGCCAGCCTCAACAAGGCTCTCAATGCTTCCGTTTCGGACATCCACGCTGAACTCATTCCCGCTGATCACAGCGACCTCGATTTCGTCTGCACCGCTGGAGCGGGCAAATGAGACCATCCATTCCGCCAGATCTTTGTATTTTTCATAAGAGGATCCATCTGTCATTTTATTCCTCCTACTGTCATCGAAGAAATTTTTAATGTAGGGCATCCGTCTGTAACGGGTGCTTCCTGTCCGCCTTTTCCGCATGTTCCTGTCTGCAGGCTGAATTCAAGATCAGAGCCGATCATTTCGATCTTATTCAATATATCAAGGTTAGATCCGATGAGTGTTGCCTGTTTGACAGGAGTTGTAAGTTTTCCTCCTTCGATCAGAAAGCCGGAACTGACTGAAAATGTGAATTTTCCTGAATCTTCGACCTGTCCTCCCTGGAATCTGTGTGCATAAAAGCCGCGGTTCACCGATTTGATTATCTCATCCCTGT
>CBDVEQ010000259.1:0-2521 GCA_965373045.1 uncultured bacterium
CCTGGCAGGAGGGTAAAAAGTTGCGATATATAAAATAAATTTTTAGATGTTTGTGTTGATGTTTAAACGTATCGCAAATTTTTATAAATAATCCAGGGAAAGTTTACATTTTGTATTTGCCAAAATCCTCAGGCTTTAAATTCTTAAGCCATTTTGTTAAATTTTCCGAGTCTTCCAGGTTTTCATCAAATTTAAGGCTGTGTGTCTTGTTAACAACATCCTCTTCAACAAAAATGGGTGCATTAGTCCTCAAAGAGAGCGCAATGGCATCAGACGGCCGTGAATCGATGACCAAACTCCGCCCCTGATAGCTGCAGTGGATCAGAGCATAGAACGTATTGTCCCGGACATCATTAACAACAACTTTATCAATTACAACATCAAGATCATCAAAGATTTTTTTGATCAGGTCATGCGTCATAGGCCGCGGTGTTGAAATGTTTTCTATCATTAAAGCGATGGCATTTGCCTCGAAAACACCGATCCAGATAGGAAGCATCCTTTCGCTGTCCTGATCTTCAAGGACAATAATAGGCATTTTGGAAATGGGATCGACCACCAATCCTTTGATCTTCATTTCAATTTGCATGCCGTTCTCCTGATTCAATGTAAATATAAGGCCTGTATTGACCAATGTCAAATGGCAGATCATGAATAATTCAGAGTGCCTGGGTTATTCACAGGTCGAGATTGCCGTAGCTGCGAGGAGTGGTTCGTGAAGCCGTATTAATATACTGCGAACGGACGGCAACGCAGCAGATGGGATAAGATCTGCTCGAAAATTGTTCAGGCTAAAAGAGGGATAGCTGACTGTCATCCTCATCGTCGTCATCGGAAAAAAGATCTATCTTCCCGAAACAGCCGTCATGACCGGGAATGATCTTCACTTTCCCCTTCCGCATGCGCCGGATACCGGCAGCGGCCTTTTCGGGTGAAATGCGTTTCAATTCATCAACAGGGGTTTCCGTCAGAATAGTGTGTTCATCGCCGAATTCATGGATGAATCTGAAATAAAGATCCCAGACACCTTTACATACGGCTGTTTTTCCTTCAGCCTGGCCGATGATCTCATTCAGAGGAATGAGATTCCTGTAAGGGATCTTTTCCGGAAATGCGGCATCTGGTTCCCTGTCCGCCAGTTCTTCGATCCTGTGCATAACTCCGATCGTCAACTTTTTCCCGCATCTGGGACAGAGGTAGTTATTCTGGATGGTTTCACGGGGAGAAAAGATCACATCGCATTTCCGATGGCCATCATAGTGGTATTTCCCCTCTTCGGGAAAAAACTCCACTGTATAAAGAAATTTTTCCGGATCTTTATTCCTGAGCGCGCGTGTCAGGCCCTTAAAGGAAAAATCCGTGTTGAAAACATTCGCTTCCCGCCCGATCTTTGATGGGGAATGGGCGTCCGAATTTGACACAAGTGTATATTTGTCGAGTTTGGAAAGACGCCAATTCATAGGAGGATCGGATGAAAGCCCTGTTTCCATTGCAAAAATAAATGGAGTCATATCCTCAAAACATTCTTCGATGGTGTCGAAACCGGAATTGGCCCCAAATAGAGAAAACCACGGCGTCCATATGTGCGCAGGGATAACGATGCATCCGGGTGCGCTTTTTATAACTATCTTCACGAACTCTTTTGCATCCAATCCGAGGATGGGACGTCCGTCAGAACGAAGATTGCCGATCCCGGCCAGCCGGCTGTTGATCTTGTCAACACTCTCAAAATCCGGGGCCAGTACAAGCATATGGATCTTTCTGACCTTCCCGTTTTTTGAGTATATCAGGCTGATCTCTGCACTTAGAACAAAGGCCATATCCTGCGGTTTAACAGTAAATGCCTGGAGATTTTCGTCTTCCGGCGGAATGATGTTTTTAAGATGAAAAAATCCGTTGCCTGCAGGCGCAAGTTTTTCCTTACAGAGAAAAAGCCATTCCGGGTGCGTAAAATCGCCTGTCGCCAGAAGAGAAATCCCTTTGATCTTTGCCCAATAGGCGAGATGGTCCAGGGTCATATCCCGGGATGTCGCCCGGGAAAACTTGGAGTGGATATGAAGGTCGGCTAAATATCTCATCACACTTTTTACAGTGTAGGGAATCCGAGCCTTCAATTCAAGAAAAAGCAAAAAAAAAGGCGCTTACCCGGACAGAATAAGCGCCTTGTTTCTTCGATTATTTAACTTCAAACTGGATTGATTTTTCTACTGTATTACCGGAAAGATTGTCTCTGGCTTTGATCTTCAAAGCATATGTGCCGGCATCAAGTTTGCGTTGTTCGGTTCTTTCCGTCTTTTTACCGTCTTTATCAGTGGAAGTGATCTTCAATATCCTTATGAGGGGGGGAAGGGGCTGGCTGACAATCGCTCCCCGCGAATATTTCTGGGTCGCGTATTTGATAATCACTTTGTCCCCCTGAACCACTTCAAAATCGACCTCAATGTCATATTGTCCCTGTGTATTGGGGCTGGTCCCGAAAATATAAAAGAAAACATCCAGGTTGTCCTCCGGCGAGAATACC
>CBDVEQ010000260.1:0-2487 GCA_965373045.1 uncultured bacterium
GCAATTTTTTCATTGATTTTAGTATCCAATGCCTTATAGACTTTACCCATACCCCCCTTTCCCAATTCCTCAATGATCTGATACCTGGCTGCAAATGTAGAGCCTGTTGTCAGCTCTTCGATTGGAGCCTCCATGGTTTTGGTGAAAGCCACCCTGGCATCTTCTATTGCGGGCAGATTCTCACCACAATTCCCACAGAAACTAGTACCTTCCGGATTTTCGGATTTACACTTTGGACATTTATTTGGCATTATTTTCCCCATGCGTGGAGCAATGAAGAATATCAAGAACCTGTTTCAGAGTCAAATTCTTAAATTATAGAGCGTGTACCTAGGCCGGGATGCCCGTTTAGATTTGTTCTTTGGAATTCGTTAATAGAAACGAAAAATTATCCGAAAAAGTTCAATTAGCGTCAAACTAACCCCCGAATATGATCGGCCGTGTCCATCCATCCTGCTGGATTCCTGAGCAGGCAGAAATCCGGAATATAAAAAATGAACCATCTGCACCTGTTATCCGTATTAATAATATGATAAGTTATGATGAAATTATTTTGCGTATTCGGGGATAGGTGCCATGAAAAAAATCATTTTAATCATCATCTTCAGCGTTATAGTCCTTGGCCTCCTCTTTCTCGGCATTAAAGGCTGCAGTCCGAACAAAGATGTTCCGGTCACAAACACCGCCAAGGTCGAAAAAGGCAGTATATCCAAAACGGTTGTGGCCACCGGAAAGATCGAAGCCCTGTACAAAGCTGAGGTCAAATCCAAGATCGGCGGCCTTATCAAACAGTTTTATGTGGAGGAGGGGGACAGCGTCACTGCCGGCCGTAAGCTGGTGGAGATCATCCCGGGAGCCACACCCGTTGAAATGGTAAGAGCCCGGACTGAAGTCAAGGCCGCAGCCTATGATAAATCCGTGTCCGAAAAGGATTATTTCCGGGCCAAAGAGCTCAAGGCGCAGAAGCTCATTTCTTCTGAAGAGTACGACCGGGCGGAAGCGGTCTATCTTACAGCTAAAACCAGGTTTTATGCGGCCATGGCTCAGTTACGGGTGCTGGAACAGGGATCCAATGTGAAATCCCTGACAGAAGGGATCGAGATCACTGCGCAGGATCAACTCGAAATAGATAAAGAGACAAATGAGGCTATTGCCAGTATGACACTGATCGCCCCCATTTCAGGTATTATACTCTCAAGGGATACTGACAAGGGAAGCGCTGTCATTCCCATTTCTTCCGCCTACGGAGGAACGGTCATTTTGACCATCGCCGATGTTTCGGAAAAACATTTTCGCGGCAACGTGGACGAAGCGGATATAGCGAATGTGAAGATCGGCCTTCCGGTCAGGATCTATGTGGAAGCTTATCCGGATATCCCTTTTGAAGCGGAACTCACCCGCATCAGCCCTCTGGGCCGCGAGGAAGAGGATATCATCAACTTCGAGATCCGGGCGACCATCCGGGACACCGAAGAGAGGCTCCGCGTGGGCATGTCCGCTGATGCCGAACTCATACTGGAGGAACATCAGAATGTACTGGTAATCCCGGAAGGAGCCATTTTGTACGAGGAAGGAAAAACCTTTGTTAACGTTCAGGATCTCACCATTGAGGAAGGCTTACGTAAAGTGGAGATCACAAAGGGCATTTCCGACGGCCTTAAGACCGAGGTCCTTTCCGGCTTGAAAGAGGGCCAGGTTGTGGTCCTTCCCATATAGCGACACCATTTCCCCATGCCCAAATTGAGGAATTCGACATGTTTTTATCCGAAGCCTTAAGACAGGCCTTTGCAAATCTCAAAGCCAACCGCCTGCGAAGCATACTCACCCTTTTCGGGATCATTTGGGGCATCATGGCTATTATGATCCTTCTGGGCTTCGGATTCGGTTTCCGCGACCTCATGAAAGAGGGGACGGAGAAGATCGGAAAAGATCTGATCGTTTTTATGCCCGGTCACACCTCCATCGGGGTGGGAGGGCACAAAACCGGGCGCCCCATATCCCCGGAAATGAAGGATATCGAAGCGATCAAGATCCGGTGTCCATCTGTCGGCGAAATCAATCCCCAGCTCATGCGGCGGTTCTTTGTGAAAGTGGGATCCGAATCCCGGCGCTACGGCATCCGGGGCGTCCTGCCCGCAGCAAAAAAAGGGAACAATTGGGAGGTGGCCCAGGGGCGGTTTATTTCTCAGGAAGACATCAAAAACCGCCGCCGTTTTGCCTTTATCGGCAACAATGTCAAGGAACAGCTCTTCGGTGTGGATTCCAATCCGGCCGGCCAGAAGATCAAGATCCGCAGGGTGACATTCACTGTCCTGGGAGTGGCGGTTGAAAAAAAACTACAGATCTCTACCATCAACAGCCGGCATGATGACCAGATCCTGATCCCCCTGAGCACAGCACAGCAGCTTTGGGGGGACGGCAGGACTCTGGACATTCTTTTTACAACACCTAAAGAAAATTATAAATCCGGTCAGGTGGTCTCTGAAG
>CBDVEQ010000261.1:0-2395 GCA_965373045.1 uncultured bacterium
CCATTTATTGCTTTCAATATCATTCTCACATTTTCTGTCATCATCTTTATGCCAATTAATGGAATCTGTTAATAATTTTTTTGTCATTTTAATAACTTCTAAATCAACTTCACGAACCGGTGGGCAATACCACCAATAGATAGCAAAAAATAGTTTATTGTCTTGAATATTTACATGTTCCCATAAAAAATACCCTAGTGTTGTTTTCATATAAATGTCTTCAGTTTCCCTATGCTTAACAACTTCGTATTGAATCCTAGTTGTTTTACCGTTTGGATAAGTTAATTTTCCATTTATCTCGTGATTCCGTACTAATGTTAATAATTCCGTATAATCAAAAGAATTTTTTATAAATTCTTTCGGAACTTGCATAGAAATAATGAATCCCCCAAGATGTTCACTTGTTCCTTCAAACCTGTTATCAAGTATATCTAATGAAAAGACAAGGTAATTATCAGGTAATGCGTCCTGATCAGATGGTGTGAGCTGATCAAACAAAATGCCGCTGTTAACCAGGGAAATCAATAGAAAAGTTAATAAGCTCATAATCATTTTTTTTGTGTTTAAATTGATTTTATTCATAATAAATTTTTACAGTAATAACAGCAATCTGACTTGACATTATCAAAGATATTATCCAGAGTCCATTTCAATAAAAAAGCTGGTCTTGGTCAATTTATGAATATTTCATACTACTTATTGTTGTTGTCCATAAGACTGACAAATAAGATCGCTGCACAAGCAAGGAAAAAGGCCGGGATCAGCTCATAGATACCTGTCGGAACCTTCAAAAAAAGCTTCCAGATCACTGTAACGATCGTTCCGGTGATCATTCCCGCCACAATCCCGTATTTGGTGGTTCTTTTCCAATAAAGGGAAAAGATCAGCGCTGTCCCGAAGGAAGCTCCCAGGCCTCCCCAGGCAAACAGGACAAGCCAGAAGATCAGATCCTGTGCAAGATATGCAAGGATCAAGGCCAGGATCCCGGAAAGGACAACAACCTTCCTGCTCATTCGCAGTTTTTGTGATTCATCATAGGCTTTTCCTTTCTGAAAGATCTTCTCGTATATATCACGTACAAAAGTCGATGCCACGACAAGAAGCTGCGAGTCCGCCGTAGAAAGGATGGCAGCAAATATACCGCCAATGATCAGGCCATACATAACCGGTCCGAAATAGCGTGAGGACAGGACCAGATACACCATTTCCGGGTCCTTATCAGGAAGCCTGTCCGCAGTCTGAAGAACGGCCCTGCCAAGAAGGCCGATAAAGACCGCTCCCCACCCCATGACCACATTCCATATTGTCCCGATCACAGCGGAGATTCTCAGCTTGTCCGGGTCATCAATGGACATATACCTGACCACGATATGAGGCTGACCCGGAGATCCCAGGCCGATTCCCACAAATCCTGCTATCACTCCGAAACTGAGAGATACAGGATCGATGAGCGCCGGATCCAGTGCGGACAGCGTCTGGAGCAGGGCCTTGACACCTCCGATCTTAATAAGCCCATAAACCGGAAATATCACCAATCCCAGAAGCAGTATAACCGCCCGGATAACATCATTATAAACAACAGCGATATATCCACCCAGAACCATGTAAACCAGAACCAGAAGACCTGAGGCTGCAAGAGCCGGCAGAATGGGGATGTTAAGCGCCGTACTCAGAGACTTGGCTCCAGCGTTAAATTGAGCCGCCACATAGGTGGTGATAAATACTGCAATGATGACCGCCCCGGTGAAGCGAATCACACGGCTTTTATCGTCAAAGCGGGACTCAAAATAATCCAGCAGGGTCAGGGATTGATATTTTTCTGTCTGGATCCGCAGTTTCCGGCCGATATAGACGAATTGGAACATCTCTGCCGTGATATAACCGACAACTGCCCAAACAGCACCCGTTCCCAGGGAAAAAGCCAGCCCGCTTACCCCCAGAACCAGCCAGGAAGATCTTCCAGAGGAGACTGCGGAGAGGGCGACTACAATCTTGTTCATAGCCCTCCCTCCGATAAAAAAATCCGACTGGTCTTTAGTCCTATGCTTGGTCAAAAATCCGATGAGAATAGGAAGGGACAAAGTCAAACAGAAAATCAGGAGAGCGACAGGATGGCTTAGCTTGTCATAGATATCCATTTCTGCGCTAGTTCTTCTTCTTCCCAGAGATCCTAAACACGTAAAACGACATCCCTATTACAAAAACAGGCAGCACAAACAGGATCAAAATTGCGCCAAACAATATAATTTTCTCCTTATGATCACAAAGTTTATGCATTCAAAGCGGGTCAGTCAATTTTCTTTTTTATTGACCTGCCCCCAATCATTGTGTCACTCCCAGAGTTAGAATCTTAGGTTCTTGGACATGCCCCCAACTTTGATCCATTTTCTATGGT
>CBDVEQ010000262.1:0-2392 GCA_965373045.1 uncultured bacterium
AGGAGATTATACAGTCAAGATCAAGTATGACAAAGAAGAGGCCAGTTCACCTATGACCGTTAAGCCGGATCCACGTCTCAACATCGACATTGCTGTCCTCAAAGCCAACCGGGAGATGTTTAAAAAGGCGCAGGGTCTATCCAATGCTATGACCAGCGCAAGTGAGCAGATCCAGGATGTACAGAAGGCGATCAAGGCCATTCGCGAAAATGCCCGGAACATTCGCAGCCCAAAGACAAGAGATCTGATGAAAGCCGCCACTGAGCTGGACAAGAAACTGAAGGATCTAGCCGAGATTCTTTCTCCTACTCCGAAAAAACAAGGGATCGCTGACCGGTCTGCCGGCTTGAGCTCCTATGTTATGAGATCTGTATACGGATTGGCCAGGGGAAACGAGCCCGTAAGCCAGGCGGCCAAGAAGAGGTATGAAAAATCAAAAGTCAGAGTGGAAGCTTTTATGGTAAAGTTCAACACGGTATTTAAAGAAGATGTTGAAAATTTCAAGAAATTGGTTGCTGAATCCGGATTTTCACTGTTCAAGCCCTTCAAACCACTGAAACTGGATAAGTAGTTAGTTCGTTTGACAAAAAAATGATACTGAATGAAAACCGTTATTTTGATTCTGACCCAATAATCCGAAAAATTGCCCGCGAACTGTATGAGGGAGTCAAAGATCTGCCTATTATCGGGCCTCACGGCCATGTCGATCCCAGATTGTTTGCCGACAATCTTCCTTTTCCTGATCCCACGGAACTGATTCTGATCCCGGATCATTATGTGTTTCGGATGCTGTATTCACAGGGAATTCGTTTGGAGGAACTGGGCATTCCGGCGCTGAGAGGACACAGGGAGGAAACCGACAATCGAAAAATATGGCAGGTCTTTGGAAACCATTATTACCTTTTTGCAGGAACACCAACAGGTGCCTGGTTGAATTATGAATTTGTTGAAGTGTTCGGGATCACAGAAAAGCTGGACAGCAGTTCATCCATGAAGATCTATGATCAGATCCAGGAAAAATTAATTAAGCCGGAGTTTCTCCCGCAGGTTTTGTTTGAGAGGTTTAATATTGAAGTCTTATCCACGACCGACGGGGCAGCAGATAATTTGGAATATCATCAAAAGATCAAAAAATCTGGATGGAACGGCAGGATCATTCCGTGTTTTCGTCCGGATTCAATGATCGACATTACTGCAAAAGGGTGGGAAGAAAACATTAATGCCCTCAGCCGGAGCAGCGGAATAGCAGTTGATTCATACAAAAATTTTATTCTGGCAATTGAAAACAGGCGAACATTTTTTAAGTCCATGGGAGCTGTTTCAACAGACCAGGGAGTGTTGAGCCCATATACGCATCGGTTAACACAGAATGAAGCAGAGGTGATTTTTCAAAGGGCCTTAGAAAGAAAAGCCACAAAAGAGGATACAGATTCGTTCACAGCCAACATGCTGATGGAAATGGCCAGAATGAGTATTGAGGATGGACTGGTCATGCAGATCCATCCGGGTTCCTTTCGAAACCACAATCAAAAGATCTTTGAAAAATTCGGCCCGGATAAGGGGTGTGATATCCCTGTTCAAACAGAATATACACGCAATCTTTATGAATTGCTCAACTTATACGGTAATGATAAGCGATTGAAGCTGATTGTTTTTACTCTGGATGAAGCGTCCTATTCACGTGAACTGGCTCCTCTTGCAGGTTTTTACCCTGCTTTAAAACTGGGGCCGGCCTGGTGGTTTCATGACAGTATTGAGGGCATAACTCGTTTCAGACAGAGAGTTACGGAAACGGCAGGCATCTACAATACGGTCGGGTTTAATGACGACACGAGGGCATTCCCATCCATTCCCGCACGTCATGACCTGTCAAGAAGGATCGATTCCAATTTCCTTGCGGGCCTGGCAGCACGTCATATTATTGATATCAGTGATGCCTGTGAAATGAGTCAGGCTTTAGCCTATGATCTTGTGAAACAGGCTTATAAACTGTAGTTCAGTTCTTTTATAAAGGAAAAGACATGAAGCTTGGTAAATTTTCGATCGGGATCGGAGATCGTTTTGCCATGCAGGGAAAGGCTCAACTTGCAGCTGTTATAAAAGCCGGGGAAAAAGGGGTGGAAGTTACCCCGGTCTGGAATAAATCCTATCGTGAGCACCTGACAATTCAAAGTAAGCCAATATCCACCCGTAGAGAAGCCGACAAGGCTGTGAAATCCCTGGGTTTTAAAGGTGACTATTTTGTAGATGCCGACCATGTCAATAGAAGCAATGTAGATTTTTTTATGGAATCAAGCGATTTTTTTACTTTGGATGTGGCGGATTTTATTGGAAAAAGCGTAAATGAAAAGGATATCCAGGAATTTGTCGATGAACACAAAAAATATATCGG
>CBDVEQ010000263.1:0-2382 GCA_965373045.1 uncultured bacterium
GCGTGTGCTCAAAAAAGGAGGCTCCCTGTTTCTGGCCGTATATAAAAGGACCAAAGTGACCTGGATCCATGAAATCATCCGTAAGACCATGGTTCACACGCCGAGAAAAATGTGGACCATTCTCTCAAAAATCATGGCTTTTTTTCTTGCTCCAGTGGTTTTCATCTTTAAAAAGCGAGAAAAATCCCGTAAGGGAGAAAAACTGGAAGAACTCATCCTGGACTGGTATTTTGTTCCCATTCGGCACTATTATAATCCGGAAAAGATCAAGCAGTTTCTTGAAACTCACGGCTTCAAGATCGAAAAACATCTGGCCCATTCCGGCCGGTTCAACAGTTCATCCAACTTCATCTATAAAGCTAGAAAATATTAAAGGACGATGACAAAAAAAATAGGGGAAAACAATAAAACCCGCATAGTGCGGATGTTTGTTCCTTTTGTTGCCGAGAATGCTTCGCCGGCAGTGGCAAAGATCATTAAAAGCCGCTGGATCGGACAGGGACAGACCGTGGCTGATTTTGAAGAAAGGGTAAAGAAAATATTAGGTATTCCCCATGCTGCAGCAGTCAATCATGTCTCTTCCGCCATCCGTCTGGCACTGGCCATTGCGGGCGTAGGTCCCGGTGATGAAGTCATCACGACCCCTCAAACCTGCACTGCCACCAACCATCCTATCCTGGAACAGTTTGCCACACCGGTATTTGCCGATATCCAGTTAATGACGGGAAATCTCGATCCGTACGACATCGAACACCGGATCACAAACAAAACCAGGGCTATTCTTTGCAGTCACTGGGGAGGCTATCCATGCGACCTGGATGAAATTCAAGACATCGCTCAAAAACATCATGTGGCTGTTATCGAAGACGCGGGCGATGCCTTTGGCGCAAAATACAAAAACAAGGCTATAGGAACCCTCTCTCCATACACTTGTTTTAATTTTCAGGCAATCCAACAGATCACCACAGCCGAAGGAGGAATGCTCTGCACCCTGGATAAAAGCGATTTTCAAGCCTCCTTGAGACGAAGATGGTTCGGTATCGACCGGTTCGATCGTAAACCGAATAAATCCGGATACTACGATTTTGATGTCCGGGAAACCGGATACGGATACCACATGACCAATATCGCCGCTGCAATAGGGCTGGCCAATCTGGAAGAACTGGATGCCATCCTGGAACGAAGAAAGCAGATCGCAAAAAAATACAGGGAAGAATTGGCCAAAACAGACGGAGTGACTCTTTTCAATAACACGCCGGATAGAGAAAGCTCCTGGCAGCTTTTCACCATCCATGTTCCCAGAAGGGATGATTTTTACACTGCAATGAAATCCAGGGGAGTTGAAACATCCATCGTCCATATGCGGAACGATGCCTATACAGTATTTGGAAATAAAAGGAATGATCTTCCCCATCTTAACCAATTTTCAGAATCATTCATGTGTATTCCACTCCACAATCAACTAACGGATGAACACGTTGACCATGTGATCCAAAGCATGAGAAAAGGATGGTGATGAAGTCCAAAGTTCTTGTACTCGGCGGCGGTATAAATTGAAGAGATAAAACGAAAGCCTGACGGCACATTTTCAGTCACCGCGGATTGCAGCGGAAGGAAGAGGATCTTTGAGGGAAATTACCAGTATATGGATATGGACCAGTGCCTACACTATGGATTCCTTAAGGCAGAGGAAGTCCTCTTTAAATCCATAAATAAGTTTATTGAGATTTTCAGAAGTTCATATTTTTGGACATTTGCAGCATTTTAATTATAATAAGAACTCTTATTCGCTGGAGATTTTAATATGAAAAAATCGGCTGTCACTCTATCCATTATCTTAATTCTGTTCTGTAATACAGGAGCCTCTAAAAACATCTATAAAGATCCTGGACAGAACCCTGACCTCAAACCCCTCATCTCCTTTGAAGGACAGATCGTTTTTCATTCCAATTTTGACGGGGACAACGAGATCTATCTTTTGACAAAAGACTCCCTCGAAAAGCTGACAGACAACTCCTGGGATGATGAACATCCTGTCTGGTCACCTGATGGGACCAGGATAGCCTACGCATCGAACCCAAAGGGGCATTATGACATTCATGTCATGGAGGCAGACGGAACAGGCATAACTGCCCTGACCTCCTTTTCTTCCGATGAAATTAACCCGGCCTGGTATCCTGATGGAAAAAGCATCGCTTACTCCAGAGAAGTAAAAAAGATCCTAAGAAAAAAATTCTCTCTCTACAAAGTGGATCTTACGACCAAATTTTCGCAAAAGCTGATCCCCCGATACAATAAGAATCATGCCCTTCCCCATATCTCCCCGTCCGATCCTTTTGTGACCTTTACTGCAAAAAGGATCAGAGGCTGGGACTCGGCCAT
>CBDVEQ010000264.1:0-2380 GCA_965373045.1 uncultured bacterium
TCTCCGAACAATTTCCGTCATAACTTTGTCCTGTGACATTTCTGTAAGATCTCAATTTTATTATCGGCATTTTTTCCCTCTGGGCAAGCCGATCTGCTTTGTTGCGGCGCATTCGCAGTATATGAATACGGCTTCATACGCCACGTCGCGCATATCGACTTGTGAATAAAGCAGGCTCTCTGAATTATTCATAAAATCTGTCGATAACTTAACATAGCTTATTATATTGCATCCAGTAGTTGATGCAAAGGGTTCGAGGATTCAAGCCCAATAAACTCTTATCGACTTCAATAGACCTCTATGGACTTCTATAGACTGTTTTTGACTTCATTTCGACCCTGTGAGAAGATTACACAAAAGGAGGTAATAATGCTTATAAAACGATCTCAGCGCTATTTAGGGGTATTTCTTGTGATATTGACATGTTTATTTTTGAATGCAGGACTCATGAGTGCCTCTGACGACCACTGCACGGATATAATTGTTGGAAAAAAAGCTTCCTTGGATGGTTCTGTCATAACCTCTCATACAGGCTGCGGGGCTGAATGTCGTGTTCATCGTGTCCCTGCACAGGTTTTTAAAAAAGGGGACATGGCACCGGTATATTATGGTATACAGGATGTCAAAAAGCCCCTAAGAAACTATGGAAAGATCATAGGTCAGATCCCCCAGGTCGAAAGAACATATGCATATTTTCATTCAGCCTATCCTCATATGAATGAGTTTCAATTGGCAATCGGTGAAAGTACTTTAAGCCAGAGGGATGAGTTGAAGGTGGATATTGCCTGGGGAGCAAGGCAGATCATGACTATAGAGCAGGCCCAGTTGTTTGCGCTTCAAAGGTGTAAAACAGCCAGGGAAGCTGTTAAACTGATAGGTTTTCTGACGGAAAAATATGGATTTCTGCCTTCATGCGGCCCTGAATCCGAAGCCCTGTGTATTGCTGATCCCAACGAAGCCTGGGTTTTTGAGGTATTCAGTGTCGGAATGGACTGGGAACCGGGCAGCGGAAAATCCGGCGCCATATGGGCGGCTCAGAGGGTTCCTGATGATCATGTCGCCATTGTACCAAACTGGAGCATCATCAAAGAGATCGACTTGAGTCAACCGGATGATTTTATGGCTTCTGAAAACCACAAACAGTTTGCGATCGATAGGGAATGGTATGACCCGGACAGCGGGAAACCATTTATATGGCAGGAGATATATGCGCCAGTTCCCAGAGAGTGGGCTGTAGGAAGGCTATGGCTTTTTTACAGTACTATCGCCCCTCATTATAAGGAATGGCCCCGCAAAAAGCTGTCAAATCCGTTCAAGGGATATGATGCGTATCATCAGTATTTGGAACCTCTGTCCTATTACCCATTTTCGATCAAGCCTGAAAAAAAGATGTCGGTCCAGGATGTGATCACTTTTCAAAGGTCGGTCTTTGAGGGAACTATCTACGACATGACAGCGGATAAAGACTGGATGATTCCTGACGGCAGGGGAGGGATGAAAAAGAGCCCCCTGACAACACCCTTTCCCACAAAAGATATGAGAGAACTTCTGGATATTACTTACCGGCGGATGGTTTCCAGGGGAGGTTACGGAATGGTCGCCCAGCTTAGAGGATGGCTACCCGATCCGATCGGAGGCGTTTACTGGTTCTATCTGGACAACCAGCACGTAAGCACCTATGTTCCCATTTATGCCGGTGTCCAGTCTATTTCTCCTCTCTACACAACCTATGATCCGGAAAAATTCAGTGATGGTTCAGCCAGATGGGCTATTGATTTTGTGGACAATCTTCTTTATCTCAACTGGCAGAATGCGATCAAGGATCTTCAGAAGGTCCGGGATCCTCTTGAAGCGAGGTTTTTTAAAGACTTGAAAACCGTGGAACAAAAAGCCCTGGCAATGCTGAAAAAAGATCCGGAGCAGATGAAGATTTTTCTGACAGAATACACCCGGACCTGCATGGAAAAAACAGTGGAAATGTACCAAAAATTAAAAGAACTGCTGATCACAAAATACACAAATAACAGGCTTGGAATGTGAGAAAAACGACTGTTTGTTTGTAAAATGTAAAAGATTTATACAAATCCGATAATGAAATGATGTGATGTTTTTCTTGAGGAAAAAATGATCAGGTCAAAAATATTATGAATAAATAAGGCTTGAATTGAAATCAAACACTGTATCAGGCTCTGTAGTTTTAATATCACTTTCTGAAATTCTATTAATAAGATTCTTGGCTCGAAAGAAATTTTTCATTTCGACAGCTCTTTTTCTGCTGAAAACACCCAGAAACTGTTTGTTTCCTGTCTCGTCATACAGATAGAAAGCTTTTTTACACTTGGCCCGCTTAATGGCTTCTTCGATCTGATAATTATAATCA
>CBDVEQ010000265.1:0-2318 GCA_965373045.1 uncultured bacterium
CTCTTATTGTTGTTGTGCTGTTGATCGTTTCTTTACCGTACTGTAAAAAAGCTGAAACAGAATTTACATTTGCTTTTATGGCCGATATACATATTCAGCCTGAAAAAAATGCAGTAACAGGCTTTACAAAAGCCATAGAGCGCGTAAATGAATTGAACCCGGAATTTGTGATTACAGGAGGAGATCTCGTCATGGATGCTGTAGATCAGTCGTTTGAACGAGCCGACATGCTTTATGATCTTTACCTGAAAACATCCGGACAGTTCCAAATGCCGGTTTATAATTCTATAGGCAATCACGAGATCTTCGGTTTCTCCGGTAAAAGCGGTGTGGACCCGGCACATCCTCTATACGCAAAAAAAATGTTTCAGGATAAGATCGGAAAAACCTATTATTCCTTCGACCACAAAGGCTGGCATTTTATGATCCTTGATTCCATCGGTTTAACAGAAGAAAAAAAATACAGGGGATGGATCGATGAGGACCAGATGGAATGGATAAGAGCGGATCTTGTCGGTCTTGAAAAAGATATTCCTATTATTATCATTGTTCACATCCCTGTTTTCAGCCTGGCTACCCAAATTATTGCCGGGCCTTTCGAGGCGCATGGTCCCGGTTCTGTCATTGGCAATTCCAAAGAATTGCTGAAGCTATTTAAGGGGTACGATCTAAAATTGGTCCTTCAGGGTCACCGCCATTTTCTGGAGGATCTGTATGTCGGAGGGATTCGGTTCATAACAGGGGGAGCGGTCTGTTCCTCCTGGTGGGAAGGGCCCTATTTTGGTCTCGAAGAGGGATTCCTTATGGTTAAGATCCATGGAAAAAATATCGAATGGGAATATATAGACTATGGCTGGGACTATGAAACAGAATCCAAAGTGTCTCTCGAATGATCCAGGCCGGGAAAATTAAACTGCCATACTTTCAAGATACGGCCGGAATTGGAATTCGATCTCTTTTAGTTTTTCTAAGTGTTTCACGTATTCTGTTTTAATACTGGAAATTTTCTTTGATAGGTTTTTCAGCTCTGCGTTGAAGGCTTCACCTCTTTTTTCAATAAGGGAAACGTATTCTTTTTTAAGTTTCTGATAACCTTTTTTCAGTTCCTGCAGTTTATTCGATGCCTTTTTATATTCATTCTTTAAATTTTCGATCCACTGGTCAGAGGCTGACTGCAATTCACCTCTCAGTGACTGCATGAGGTCCTTTACATATACGATCTCTTTAATGCGGTAAGCATTCTCTCCGGCAAAAGCAAAACCCTTTTTCAGGTTTCCCTGGCGGGCATTGTTCAGGGCGATGGAAATGCAGTAATTTGCCTTGTCCGCAGCACAGCTTGTGAGACACTGCCACGGGCAGCGGAATGTATCCCGCTTTCCGCTTTGCACTTTTTCAAGAAATGGGCCGAAAATAGCTCTCCCGGGAAGTCCGACAGGACTTTTAATAATGACGATGTCTTCTTTTTTGCTATTCAGGTAGGCTTCTTTAAACCGGATATCTGCATCGCACTCATGGGTCGCTACGAACCGGGATGCCATCTGAGCACCTGCAGCCCCCATTTTGAGAAACTTATGTATGTCTCTGCCTGTAAATATTCCCCCGGCAGCAATGACCGGGATCTTGCGGTTGAATGATCTTTCAAAGTTTTTAAGAACATTGATAACATCCGGCACAAGGTTTTCGAGGCGGTAAGCCGGGTCGGTTATATGCTCTTCCTTAAACCCGAGATGTCCTCCTGCCATCGGGCCTTCAACCACAACCCCGTCCGGGATGTCATTGTACTTTTTCTGCCAGACAGAAAAGATCAGCCGGGCAGCTCTTCCGGAACTGACGATGGGCACGATCTTTACATTCGCTGTCCTCAGCGCATGGATCGGAATTCCTCTGACAGGAAGACCGGCTCCGATAAGGACAATATCCACTTTCTCTTCGATGCACACCTGCAGGAGGTCGGGATAGTCGTTTACCGCCACCATGATATTGACACCGATGATCCCGTCTGTTTTTTTCCTGGTTTTGCGGATTTCTTTTCTCAGAGTCTGTATATTGGCTTCTTTGCCGTTTTTAAAATAATCCCGCTCCAGCATGCCTATGGCATTGGCGGCGATAACACCGATCCCGCCCTGGTTCGCGACCGCTGAAGCCAGTCCGGACAGTGAAATGCCGACTCCCATTCCGCCTTGAATAATTGGGACATCAGCCTTACTGTCGCCTATTTTTAATTTTGGAAATTTAAAGGAAGGAAATTTCAAATCGGGCAGCTTCCATTTCGGCAGTTCAATTTTGGGCAGTTTGATCGAGTTGAGTTTTGGCATATC
>CBDVEQ010000266.1:0-2293 GCA_965373045.1 uncultured bacterium
CTCTATGGACGTCAATCCAACTCCGGCACCTTTGTATTTTTTCAGGAACATGTACTCGGCAAACAGGATTACTCTCCTCATATGAAAAGAATGAATGGAAATGCCCAGATTGTGGAAGGTGTGATCCAAGACAAAGCCGGTATCGGATATGTGGGAGTGGGTTACGTCATAGACACAAATACAAGGAAGGTCAGAAACGACCTGACGGTTCTTAATGTGGCAAAGGACGCCGAGTCCAAAGCCTATTCTCCAATGGATAAAGCAGCCGTTGATTCCGGCGACTATCCGGTCGCCCGTCCTCTTTTTCAGTCCACCAATGGAAAGCCTGAAGGAGATGTTGCTATATTCATCAAGTTCATCAACAGCTCTGAAGGCCAGAAAATTGTTGAAAGAGAAGGATTTTTCCCAATCGGAAAGGATATTATCGCTGACAATTTCAAAAACATGAAATGAATGCTTTCTAAAAAACGGGCAGGATCCTTAAAAAATCCTGCCCGAGATAATAGATTAGACATGAAAAAGAAAAAATTTTCAGATCTTAAAGAATCTGTCATTAAAGCCTTTTTTTTCACCAATGGGATCCTGACTGTAATGATCCTGGTCGGCATATTTGCACTGCTTCTGTTCACATCCATTCCTGCATTCCAGGAGATAGATTTGAAAGAATTTTTCACAAGCCACCAGTGGAATCCCACATCTCCGGTCAAGGAGCATTATGGGATCCTGTCCATGGTGGCCAGCACATTTATGGTTACCTTGGGAGCCATGATTATTGCCATCCCCATCGGGATCGGAACTGCGTCCTATTTGTCCGATGTGGCGCACTGGAAAGTCAGAGAAATTGTAAAACCTATTGTTGAGATCCTGGCAGGGATTCCTTCTGTTGTTATCGGATTTCTGGGGATTGTATTATTCGGGCCCATTATAGCCAAGATCTTTGGCACAAGCAACGGCCTGAATGCGATCAATGGTTCGCTGCTGCTTGCAATAATGGCGCTTCCAACTATCGTGAGTATTTCGGAAGACTCTTTAAGTGCAGTGCCCAAAACTTATTCAGACGCCTCACTGGCCCTGGGAGCGAACAGATGGCAAACTCTTGTGCGCGTCAAACTTCCTGCTTCTTTATCCGGTATTATCGCCGCAGTCATGCTGGGCATGGGAAGGGCCATCGGTGAGACCATGACCGTGCTCATGGCCACAGGAAATGCGCCTGCATTCCCTAGAGGTTTTCTCAGCTCCATTCGCACGATGACTGCTACCATCGCTATTGAACTGGGTGAAGTTCCTTATTATTCGACCCATTATTACGCTCTTTTTGCCGTAGGATTTGTCCTTTTTCTGATAACATTTGTAGTTAATCTGCTGTCTGATGTAATTTTGAACAAGTATCAGGAAAGAGAATAGTGAGAAAAAAAATAATTGAATTTATTGGTTTTTTTTCGTTGAGAGTGTGTCTGTATATTGTTTTAGCTTTCCTTTTTATCTTCCTTTATGACATCGGAAGCAAAGGAGGCGGGGCGATCAGTTGGGAATTTATCAGCCAGGCGCCAAGGCGAGGAATGACAGAAGGGGGAATTTTTCCGGCTATCATGGGAACGTTTTTTGTCACCATGGTAACCGCATTATTGGCTGTGCCCATGGGAATGTTTTCAGCCATCTATTTGAATGAATATGCCAAGCAGACGCGGATAACACGGATCATACGTTTGTCCATACGCAATCTTTCAGGTGTTCCGTCCATTGTATATGGATTGTTTGGTGTGATTCTGTTTGTAAATGTTCTCAAATTTGGCACATCTATTCTTTCCGCTGGTCTGACTTTGGGTCTTTTGACTCTCCCATGGACCATCACAGCCAGTGAAGAAGCCTTGAAAACCGTCCCAAATTCTTACCGGGAGGGGGCTTTAGCCCTTGGAGCGACCAAGTGGCAGTCTATTCGGACCAATGTGCTTCCCAATGCCCTCCCGGGAATGCTGACCGGAACTGTGCTGGGACTGTCCCGTGCTGCCGGAGAAACAGCTCCCATCATGTTTACCGGGGCGGCTTTTTTTCTTCCTTTCCTTCCCAGATCATTCAGCGACCAATTTCTGGCTTTGCCGTATCACTTGTATGTTTTGGCCACGCAGCATCACGCCATCTCTCAGGTTAGGCCTCTGGCCTATGGAACGGCTCTGATCCTGATATTATTAATTCTGAGTATGAATATGTCGGTTGTTATCCTCCGCTACAGATTGAGGAAAAAAAGAAGAGCGTAGCCATGAAGAACCAGCCAAAAATCGAAGTACGAAATGTT
>CBDVEQ010000267.1:0-2272 GCA_965373045.1 uncultured bacterium
AGAGATACGGAATCAGGATCCCTATCCCAAAACAATTCTTCTCTCATTTTATGAACTCATAAAAAAACTGTTTAATGTCATTCCATTCCTTATTGGGCATCTTAATAATTTTATCCGCCTTATCTATTAACATTATATTGTCTATTTCTTTTTCCGCATCACCAAAATATGCAAAAGATGTCTTCAGATGATATTCATACCTTTTCTCAACACCATATTTTTTTATAACGAATTTTAAGATATCTTCAAAATCATGATTGCTGTCCTTTAACAGAAAAAACAAGTCAACAAAATCTTTTGCAGAGCCGCGTTGAGTTATAGCGAGTGCTTTCATTGTCTCGATGTCTTTAAAAGAAGCTATGGGACAACTGATATTTTTGTCAAGTTTGATAAATTCAACCGGGGAAAGAAGGCCATAAGGGAGAAAAAATAATGAAAATTTAACACTTTTATTTGAAACATATAATATGACCGTATTCTCTTCCATTATCTCAATCAAAACATTTTTAAAACATTTCTTCATTGCATAAACGAAATGCTCTGAATTGAATTTTTTGGGGGTGAAAAAATCAAGGTCAACAGATATTCTATGGTTTAAAAAAAGGCAAACTGCGGTTCCTCCGGCAAGATAACTTCCTTTTGGAAGAAGCCTACATTTATTTACCTGAATCAATTGGTTTTTAAGGATATTAAGTGCATCTTCCCATTTCATAGTTATATTTTACCATTATCTGGAATTTAAAAAAATAATTGATTTTGCAACTTCTGTACTTTGAAATAAGTTTGGTATTACATATTTATCGAAGCTCAGAAAGAGAAGAAAAACGGAACACGACGAAGCCACTGCGAAGAGATCGGCTCGCCCGTAGGGTAAAAAGTGTCCATAATAAAAATAGGATTCGAGGGGTCTAGGATTCTAGTGTTTTTATTGTGTCCTGTTGAATTTAGTGGCTGGACTATTTACGAAAGGAGAGACAGCCACTTTTTCCTGAGGCTGTCCTCGGCGTTCTTCGAAAAAATATACAAGGATCTGCGAGCCTCAGAAATCCGTGTGATCTTCTCGTCGTATTTTTGATGAAGAGCGGTTTCGATTTCTTCCTCGCGTCTGAAACCTGCCTTTTCAAACTGATCCACCCACCACCGTGACTCTGCGCAGATGATGTGTCCGTTTTTCGGATAGCCGTAGTTATCCACATGGAGAGTCTGGAAGAGGCGGTTTCTTTCGATATCTTCATCCCACTCCTGAAGATAGACCAAATGGATCTCGCCGAAGATAGGATCTGTACAATATCCTGGAATATTGGAGAGCAGCAAACCTTGGTCTTCGAGGAGATCATAGATTCTTGAGATGTAGCCGTCGAGCTTGTTGGGATTGAGATGCTCAAAGATATCCAGTCCGAGGACGAAGTCGAACTTGGATTGGAGGGGAATGGTCCTCAAATCTCCCAAATGAATATGCGGCCGCACTTCCGGGAATGCTTTATTCAATGCCATACGGCTGATCTCTACACCTTCAACCTCGACATTTTGATCTTGAAGGCATTTCATGATCGCCCCGTTGGCGCAGCCGAAATCCAAGACTTTATTTGGCTGGAAATCGAGTGTGATTTCAGCAAGAAGTTTCTTGTCATCGTCTATGTCCATCAACCAGACTCCTTGACGCTCGTAGTACCCGTTTTCGATGATCTTATTCTCCAGCCAGTCAAAATCTTCGCACTCCTGGACTCGAAAAATCCATATTTTTTCGTTCGTCACCCTGTTGTATCCTGTCGAATACTGATTGGGTTTTTCATCCTTGATCGGGATGAGATGGATATTTTCTCGTATTATCTTGTTGATGAATTCCGGGGACTCGATGAAGTTCAGCACCAAGGCCACCCTAGAATTCCTCTTTCTCAAAAAATCTATCTGGTGGCGCTTTCCGGGTTTATCCGGATTTCTTCCCAAGAGCTTTGTATACATCAATTCCACGAAATCATCATCGGGAAGATTCGTGTACTCATCGATACTCTCGAGAAAATGCTGATGTTTGTTGTGTTTTTGACTGCGCTTAAACATGAATGTGCCTGAATGATAATATAAATCTGTTCAAGTCACCAGATTGAGGATTGTTTCAAATCTCCTCCATTCATTTAGTGGCCATTTTTATATACCAGAAGAGGCGGACACGGTCAATTAATTTATTGGAATTTGGTTTTTGTAAAGGAAATTACTATAAATCAGAATAGATTTATTTTTTGGTGGGAGTGAAAATAAGGCGGTAAAGAATTGA
>CBDVEQ010000268.1:0-2242 GCA_965373045.1 uncultured bacterium
GTTTTAAGAATACCCCTCTCTCTCGGCCGCCATCAAGAGTTCCTGTTGGACGACTTGAGGTGGAGGAGGAGAGGGGGGAATATGTTTATAATCACATCAGACCTCATCGATCACTTGATTATTTAACTCCCTATGAATATTATCAACAATGGTTATTAAATCACAGAAACAATGTGTCACTAACGCACTGAACGAGTACAGCTCAACGGATAGTGTAAGGTCAAATAATTTTACTTGCTAAATATCTGAGTATAGGGTATACTACAAAATCAAACATCTGGTAGGAAATAGTCACGGTAAATTGTTTTTCCCTTCCGAACGATAATTTCCTCTGACATTCATCCCCTCATGTTTTAATCAAATAAAAAGGTAAATAAATGAATTTTAACGAATTGAAACTCGAGTCCCATCTTCTGCATGGAATCGCGGACAGAGGATATAGAGAAATGACAGCGGTCCAAGAACAAACTCTGGCAAAAACACTTCAGGGTTTGGACGTGGCCGTTCAATCCCAAACCGGAACCGGCAAAACCGCCGCGTTCCTGGTCACGCTGTTTGAACGCATGCTCTCTGATAGAGCGCTCAAAAGAAAAATGGCGCTGATTATTGTGCCGACCCGGGAACTGGCTGTTCAGATTGAAAAAGAAGCGCAGCTTTTGAACCGCCATCTGGAGTTCGCAATCGGCAGCTTTTACGGCGGCGTCGGTTACACTCGCCAGCTGGCTTTGTTGAAAAAAGGCCTGGACATAGTCATCGGCACGCCAGGAAGATTGGTGGATTTAAGCAAAAGAGGCCATTTAAACCTGAAAAATACCGGAATCCTGGTCATCGACGAGGCCGATCGCTTGTTCGATATGGGATTTCTCCCAGATATCAAAAAGCTTCTTCAAAAAATGCCTCCCCGTAAAGCCCGGCAGAACATGCTATTTGGCGCGACATTGAACCGCGTCTCCAGAAAAATCGCCGCCGAGCACATAAATCGTCCGGTGTTCATTGAAGTCACTCCGGAACATCTGACGGTGGATACGATTTTTCAAGAACTCTACCATGTGAAAAGCCATATCAAGATGAATCTCATGCTGGGCATTCTCAAGGCTCAAGCTCCCCAGAATGCCCTGATTTTCACGAATATGCGGCATTCCGCTTTCCGCCTGTCCAAGAAACTCCAACACAACGGGTTCCGCAGTCGGCATCTGACCGGGGACCTTCCCCAGAGCCAAAGATTGAAGATCATTGAGGATTTCATGGCTGGGAAGTTCGCTCTTCTGGTCGCAACGGATGTTGCTGCCCGAGGGCTCCATATTGATAACCTGGATATGGTCGTTAATTACGATCTTCCCCAGGATCGCGAAAATTATGTGCATCGGATCGGACGGACAGCCCGCGCTGGGAATTCTGGCAAGGCTATATCATTGGCCAGCGAAGGCACGGCTAACTACCTCAAGGCCATCGAATCTTTTATAGGCATGAAGATTCCCGTTCAAACGGCGGACATTGATCTTTTTGCCACGGACATGAGCTTAGGATTCAGCCCCAGAAATAAATATCGAAACAGTGGATCACAAAAAAATAATCGAGCCAATTTCAACTCCAAAAATCCGCAGAGGCAAAAAAATCGAGGCAGATCAAAATTCTTTATGGCTTGAAAAATTAATAAATCAGTGAATTAACGACGAGGATTGCCCTCATCCAGAGGAAAATGGGTCCTGTCAAGCAATTCTATCCAACCGCATACAACAAAGGCCTACACATTTCGAGCATCCGATTCAGGATAGCGCAACCAATCGCAGCTTCCTGCTTCTGAGCATCGTCATTCTTGGCTCCCTGTCCGCCCCCCAATGATTCTCTTGTAACGATAGAATGCGTTTTCCGCTTAAAAAAAGTAGTTTTCAAATTAATCGGTTTTCCGTGGCATACCACGGGGCATATTCACCGATCGTTCGCGAATTTACAGCAATCCCCCCGCAAACCACCAGGAACAATCATCCCTATGGAGCCAGCCTCCTGCGAGAGGTGGATCAATAAGTTCTTCGCCTTCTTTTCGTTCCTTAAAGGAATACCTCCCGATGACCAAGGCCAGGCAATCATAACCTTCAACATTTGGCACATGATAAAGTATGACTCTCTCGATCTTGTACTCTAAGTTTGTAATTTCCTCCATACGAGACATCCAGTGCTCTAAGATTACCTGTCTTCCCTCAACCAGTCTATCCGGCAATGAAACAGCGGCATCTTCTTTGAC
>CBDVEQ010000269.1:0-2066 GCA_965373045.1 uncultured bacterium
CTCTTCAAACAGAAGCCGAAGAAGTCACGGAAACAGAAACACCGGCCGGACAGACTCTCAAGGACCTGACCATCCCTGAGAATCTTGAACAGACAGTTCCCAAGCTGAGGCATCCTGTGGAAAAACCTAAAAGGGAGCCGAAAAAAAAGCCTCAGAAAAAAGCCGTCATCCAGAATACAGCAAAAAAAACCTTACCGAAACAATCCTCCGGACAATCGGGAAGCGGTTCAGGAATCCGCCTCGGAGGGATCGGACCGGGAACCGGGAAAGGTTCAGGACCCGGAACTGGGTCCGGTTCAGGCATAAGCCTGAGCAACTTCCCCTATGCCTACTACATCGACCGCATACCAGGCATTATTGCAAGCAACTGGTATACATCCCAGATCAGGGTCGGTATTTCCGGCCATTTTCAGACTGTGATACGATTTAAAATCCACAAAGACGGACGAAAAGAAGATATCAGGATCTTTGAGTCCAGCGGGATCAGAACACTGGACAATTCCGCCATCAGGGCGGTCCGGCAGTCCAATTTTCCTCCTTTACCGCCCTCATTTGAAGATGAATTCATCATTCTACGCATTGTCTTCGAGCATAAACAATGAAACTGAAAACCATAATAATTTTATCAAGCCTTTTCTTATTAAGCGTGATCTTCCTTCTCCCCCAACAAGAATTTGTCATTAGAATCCAAGAAGGGATGCCGACTATCCCCTTAGCCATCCCCAAGTTTATTGTCCACGGGGCAGCCTCTGACCTGATATCCTCCTCTGAAACTCTACATGAGGTTTTCTCTGCTGACATGAAATACAGCCGGGTATTCAAACCTCTGCCTAAAAAGCATTATAGTTATATCAAGCCCATCGATCCCGGAAATATCAGATTTTATGACTGGGAATCTATCTCGGCCAAACTTCTGATGGTCGGCGAGATCTCTAAGGGAAAAGGAAATACGGTCATCTTCTCGGGCAAGGTTTATGACGTCAAATCCGAACGATACATCTTCGGAAAGCGGTATACGGTCGAACAAGGCCTTTTGCGCCTGGCTGCCCACAGAATGTCCAATGAGATGATGAAGATCTACGGCGAACCTGAGATCTTTACGACCAGGATCATATATGTTTCCAACAGGGACGGAAACGACGAGATCTATATGATGGACTATAACGGCAACAACCAAACACGGCTGACCTTCAATAAAGTAAAGGACTATATGCCGGCCTGGGCGGCCGACGGGCGAAGCTTTGCCTACACTTCTTACAGGTTTACCAAAGCCAGTCTGTTTATTTTTAATCCTTTTGATGGAACACACATCGAGGTTCAGGGCGAAGGGACCAACTGGGCATCCAGTTTTTCCCCGGACGGTAAAAAACTTGCCTTCAGTTCCACACTTGAGGAAAATAATTCCGAAATTTTTATTTGTGACAGCAACGGCAAAAAACTTAAAAGAGTCACCTTTAACAGATCCGTCGATACGGCACCATCATGGTCCCCGACCAGCCGGCAGATCGCCTTCACTTCTGACAGAAGCGGCCGGCCTCATATTTACATAATGGACGCAGAAGGCTCCAACACCAGACGTGTCAGCTTCGGTGGCAACTACCATGATGGGCCGGCCTGGTCCCCTGATGGAGACAGGCTCGCCTATGTTTCCAGGGTCGACCAGCTCTTTGACATCTATATTCTCAATCTTCGAACTCAGAATATCAGCAAGCTGACAGAAAGTTTTGCCCGAAACGAATCCCCCTGCTGGTCCCCGGACGGTCGCCATTTGATCATTTCCTCCAACCGTTCCGGCAAGATCCAGCTTTACTCTATCGACTATGATGGGACCAATGTAAAGCAGCTGACTTTTCAGGGAGATAACAAACTTCCAGACTGGTCGCGGAAATAAACTTTTTAACTCTCTGTAAAATATGCCTTTTCCCAATCCCCATTATTTTATAGTTAGCCTGGACTATTTACGGGTCGAGGAGAGGCCGAGGATTCTAGGGGTCGAGTGAAAAGAAAAAAGATAAGAGTTTAGTTCAAAGCACTTGAATCCTTGACCCCTTGATTCCTAGAACCCT
>CBDVEQ010000270.1:0-2027 GCA_965373045.1 uncultured bacterium
ATTGATGAGGGAGTAATAAATGGGTTTGAACCCGAGCCGCTCCCGTACAATAATCAATTTATTTGTCCGTTTGTCCCAGATTGCAGTCGCGAACATACCCCGGAGCCTGTGACCAAATGCGTTCCCCCACTCTTCATAACTGTGGATCATGGTTTCTGTATCTGTTCCTGTCCGGAAGGAATGGCCTGTGGAGATCAACTCTTTTCTCAGTTCGGGAGAATTGTAGATCTCGCCGTTATGGGCTGCCCAGACGGTCTTGTCTTCGTTGGACAAAGGCTGGTGTCCGCCCTGGACATCGATTATGCTGAGCCGTCTGGCACCCAGGCCTAAGTTTTTGTCTATGAAGACTCCCTCGTCATCGGGGCCGCGGTGATAGATGGTCTTACACATGGAAGACAGCAAGTCCTGTGGAACGCTGTCTGTTTTATCAAAATTTAAAATACCGCAAATACCGCACATTATTTTTCAGGTGTGATGTCGATCTCGAAATAAACGCCCAGATACCTGCGCTCATCAGAAAATTCATCCTCCAGATAGGGAAGAGAGCCTTTAGACGCCTTGATCTTAATCCTGTAGAGGTGCCACGATTCGATCTTTAAAGGCTTTGGAGAAAAAGTGATCGTTCCCCACTGCTTTTTGGCCAGAGTGATGGTCTTTTTTTCCCTGCCGACTTTGACACTGATCATGTTGCTCATACGGCGGTTGTTCAGCAGGCGAAAGTTAAGTTCTTTTACCGGATAATAGGTTTTAAGGACTATATCCGCTTTATGATCTCCCCGTGTCCAGAATCCGTCTTCTTGCAGTTCAGGCAGCCGGGGCAGGAAATTATCATCTAAGAAATAGAGCCATCCGTGATTTGGTTTCTGTCCTATTTCCTGTCTGTTGGCCCATGGATTAGCATTGGTTGGGAAATTGTTGTTCAAAGTCATTTCCAAGGGAAGCCAGGTAAAGGGAATCTTTTTAGCATGGGTATAAGGGAAATGGGAATGGAAAAAAGGATTGATCAGAATGGGGGAGATAAACAGAGCTGCCACTACCCAGCAGGCTGCGCATTCCTTAATGTTTCTTTTTATTCCTGGCAGAAAAAAGAAGAAGGGGTAAATACTGATAAAATAACGATTGGCCAGGGCTCCTCCTCCGCCGGCATAATTGTCAGGCATAAAAACGATATAGATGAGGATTTCCCCAGCCAGGGCGATAAAAAGAAGCCACTGATCAAGTTGTTTTCTGCGGATTAAGAAAAGGACCAGGAACAATACTGCAGGGAAATAATACCAGAGCAATCCTGTAAACCGGCCGGCAAAGTAGTAATAGATGTTGTAAAAAACGACTTTTATAGGGAGGAGATGAGATTGTGCATATCCCTCTGTGCTCATCTTTACCCCTTTGGCTGTATCAAAAGTCAAATGGGATTTTTCTAAAGGAAGCTCATTGTAAAAAGTCTTCCGTTCGCCTCCCTGGTAATTCCAGTTTCCTGTTGCCAGATGGTTAATTCCAAAAAACAAACCGGCTGTGATGATGAAGATCAATAAAATCACAAGCGGTTTGATAAATTGCTTTTTTAAAAAATAATACAGAACAAAGGGCCCCAAAACTGCAATACTGGGAGGTTTGGAAAAAACAGCAAGCCCGGCAAGAAAAGCAGCCATATAGTCTGATCCATTCGAAAAAAGAAACCGGAAGATCCGGGAGTTTCTGCCGGCTGTTTTCGTTTTTCCGGCTTTGTGTTTGTAGAGCCAGAGGAACAGAATGGCAAATACAAGGAACAGGTTGAAAAAATCGGGATGGATCCAGATAAAATAGACGATGGCAACAGAAGCAAAAAGGAATGTGGTAACCGAAACGAGGGAGAGAAGAGGCCTATTTTCCAGAGAAAAATAAGCATATCCCATCAAGAGGATAATAAGAAGAAGAAAGGAGTGAAAGATTAAGAATCCATTGATACCAAAGAATTTGACAAAAGGTGCGGCAAAAAGTGGGTAGACAAATGATTTTGCAAAGAAGATTTTGTCATCCTTTCCTTTTTT
>CBDVEQ010000271.1:0-1893 GCA_965373045.1 uncultured bacterium
CTCAGAAATCAAAGAGGCTTTAGAGGGATTACGTAAGAAAGCCCGAATTCCTACCCTCGGCACTCTTTAATTTGGGATTGGGAGGGGGGGGTCGGACCGAGATATCTTATTTAATGAAAAAATCAGTCATGCATGAGATCCAGGGTGTTGGCCCTGTGCTGTTTGAGCGAAGCTATAAAGCCAAACATTTAAATATTTCAATAAGGCCATTCAAAGGGATTCGTGTTGCTGTGCCAGTCGGATGCTCTTTTAAGAAAGCCGAAAGATTTGTGCAGTCGAAGATCGAGTGGATAAAAAGGCATCAAAAGAAGATAAAAGAAGCCGAATTGGAAAACGAGTCCATTTTAAAGAATTCATACGAGATCAATCGGTCTGAAGCGAGAAAAATACTTGTCAGCAGATTGAATGAACTGGCAGAGAAAAACGGATTTGAATTTGGCAGAGTTTTCATACGCTGTCAGAAAACACTATGGGGAAGCTGCTCAAGAAAAAACAATATCAGTCTGAATGTTCAAATCGTCAGGCTGCCTGACGACTTAAGGGATTATGTGATTTTGCATGAACTTGTCCATACCAGGATAAAAAACCACAGCCGGGAATTCTGGTCTGAACTGGATAGGTATGTCGGAGATGCAAAAAAGATGAGAAACAAATTGAAGGGATTTAAAATCGGATATCATACCGATTTATTTATTTAAAAAACTTGACAAGATAAACTATATATCGTATTTTCTTTTATAGACACATCAAGATATAGTAGGAATACTATGAAATGTAATATAAGCCTTCTCTCGATCAAAGGAGAAGTTTAAAGAGGAGGGCTTCAGGAGAGGAGTGTTTATAATTCCTACTCCCGCCATAGCCTTGGATGAGCCCTCCTCTTAATATATATTTTTGCTACTGATCTTATCCTACCAAATCTTGTTAAAAAAATAACCCCTTTTTTTTATTTTTTTTTCTGATCTTGATTATTCCGATGGTCAGTATTGGGATGATAAAGATAAAGAGGAATCCCCAGCTCATGGCCCCATATCCTTTGGCGATCAGGGTGACCAATCCAAATGTGGAGATCGCCAGCGCCACTGTAAGAAAAAAAATTGCGACGACCGGTCTCTGCCAGGATTTGAGCTCCTTTCCCCTTGTTTGGAGAGCGGAGTGGATCCTCTCGTTGACAGCGTGGATCATTCCTGTTCCGGTCTCGATCAGTGTGCCGAACAGGACGACTTGGAATATGATGAGCAGGGCAGGGAAGTCGGCCTTTTGAAGAACATAGATAGCAGGGATCTCTTCCGGTAGGATCTGTGGATAGTGGCTGATAACGCTGAGAAAGAAAAGAAGTGCGGGAACAACGCCGATGACCCCCGCCATAAGGCCGGAGATAACAGCTTCTTTTCTGGTCTTAATGTGTTTTAAACAAAAAAACAGGGCAGCCACTGTTGCCAGATTATAGAAGGCATATTTGAACCCACCCAGGATCCATCCGGGTTTTATGATCCCGGAATAGAGATTTTTCTGTATTTCCGGTCCGAATTTGATGACAGCGACAACGAAAAAAACCGCATAGGTCAGATATAGGATGATGGACCAGAAGGAGAGGACATTCTCGATCAGGCCGCTCCCTTTGAATGTGAGAAAACCCACTGCAGCCAGCATAAAAACCACTCCTACAAAATAGGGTATGCCGAAGTTATCGCGGAGAAGAATTCCTGCAGCTGATCCGATGACGGCCAGAACAATGAACAGGAACAGGAGGTAGAGGATTTCAAAGAGGAACCAGAAAGGGCCGAGCAGATTCTTAAAAAAAGTCCTGTAATCAAAGGCTTGGAACTGTCGGGCGAACTCAAATGTGACGGCCAGGATGACCGACCACATGACAGTAGTCACCAGAAGCAT
>CBDVEQ010000272.1:0-1878 GCA_965373045.1 uncultured bacterium
GATTGGACAGAAAGCACGCTTCTTTAAGGTGTATTCTGTGCCTGCAATCCATGATTTCATATTATTTTAATTATGTCAAAAAAGACAAAGTTTTCAGATCCACGATATTCGACGATCTCCATTTTCTCCATATCAAATCCTTTGCCCAAAATTAAATTAATCAATTATCAAGAAGAAGACAACAAAAAATCCATTATTTAAAGGTCAAAAAAAACTCTTCCTCGAAAAAGGTTCTTTTTTTAATTATAATGATTGCGGAATTTCAAGAGAGGTATGATATTGCTGTTTCAACCAAGGCCAGGCGTTCTATGAGGATCTTGTTTATTGGAAATAAAACCAGCGTATTCATCCAACATCCTGTTCACGAGTTGAACAAGAAAAAGATCCCTATCCACGTTTTTGATCCTTATTCGCTCACCCTGTACGATCATGAATGGAGGATTCTCCGTCAGTTTCGATCCCTGCCAACGGTTTTGGACCAGATCCCCAAATTCGGGTATATTGCAAAACTGTGTCTTTTGCTGCATACCTATCGCAAATTCAAAGGGCAGTATGCTATCTGTCATATTCACTATCATTTAAAGGAGTATTCCGATATATCCAGGACTATCCGGAAAATCGGGAAAAAATTAGTGGTTTCCGTGTGGGGAAGCGATTTTTATAAAAGGAATGACCGGGACCGCAGAATTCAGAAAAAGATATATACTCGAGCAGACCGGATTATCTTTGCCAATGAGATCGTCAAAAAGGACTTTTTGGATCATTACGGCCATAAGTTCGAAAAGAAATGCCGTATCCTCCGTTTCGGGCTAAGGCCGCTAGATCATATCAAAAAATTGTTGGATGAAGACATCGCAACTTCCAAAAAACGGTTGAATATCCCTCCCGACACTTTGATCATCACCTGTGGGTCATGCGCAACCCCGAATCAAAATCACAATAAAATTCTCGAAGCCTTGCTCTCCATTGAGGATAAACTGCCCAACAATGTTCTTTGTGTTTTTCCTCTGACTTACGGCCATTCGGAGTATCGAAAAAAGATCATGCCTCTGTTGAATCAGGCGCCATTTCCGATCCATATTCTTGACAACTTCCTTTCCGAAGATGATGTTGCGCGCTTGAGGAAAATGACGGATATTATGATCAATGTCCAGGAAATGGATCAACTCTCAGGGGCAATGACCGAACATCTTTATGCCGGCAGTATTGTTCTTGCGGGTGGATGGCTTCCTTATGATATCTGGAAAGAAAAGGGAGCCTTTTTTCTAACAGTGAACAGGATAGAAGAGCTAGGGGATCGTATCGAAGATGCTCTGATGAATCTGGAGACTTATAAAACCAAGGCTGAACACAACGCATCCATTGCTTTTGAGATCGGCAACTGGACGATGAATATCTCACAATGGATCTCTTTGTATCACAGCCTGGTCGATGCCGGGTAGCCTGGATTCTTCACAGGTCGGTTGATTGTATAGAAGTAATCTTACTAACGATGAACCTATGTAACCTGCTCCCCCGGTTACCAGTACATTTTTATTCATATAATTCTTCAGAGATATTTCCTATTCTGATTAATGTAAAATATCAAAAAAATAATAGACTTACAACATGTTTATTATAAACATATTATCTGATAAGATATGGTTCGTTACAGGATAATTCGTCAGTATGCTAATATTTCAATTTCCAGAAGGAAAAAGGAAGAATAATGAGTAAAAAGATCGGTGTTTTGGGAGCAGGTTATTGGGGGAAAAATCTGGTGAGAAATTTTGCTGAGTTGGGATCACTCCATGCGGTCTGCGATTTTAATAAAGATGTTCTGGAAAATTATAAAAAACAATATTCCGGTGTTGATCTATACAGAGATGCTGACGTCCT
>CBDVEQ010000273.1:0-1856 GCA_965373045.1 uncultured bacterium
TGGATCACCGCGTGCGCGGGAATGACGAATATATGTGCGAGGATGACGACAGGAGAGAGATGAATTTTCAATAGAACAAAAGAGGGATAATGAGTTTATATTTAGTAACAGGTGGAGCCGGATTTATCGGTTCCCATATTGTCGAGGAACTGATTTCCAGAGGGGAAAAAGTCCGTGTTATTGATAATTTTTCAACAGGTAAAAGAGAAAATATCTCCCAATTTGCCGACGGGATCGATCTCATTGAAGGAGATATCCGGGATCTTGCTTTGTGCCGCTATGTTTTGAAAGGAGTGGATCATGTCCTTCATCAAGCAGCTCTGACTTCTGTTCCGCGCTCTGTGGAAAATCCGATCCTGACCAATGACATAAATATTTCCGGGACTCTCAACATTCTCTGGGCTTCTAAAGAGGAAGGTGTCCGAAGTTTTGTCTATGCCTCATCGTCTTCTGTATATGGCGATGATCCCCAACTTCCCAAGCAGGAAGGGATGATGGGAACACTCCTTTCTCCCTATGCTATCAGCAAGCTGGGAGGAGAGCACTACTGTCAGGTTTTTAACAGTCTTTACGGCCTTAACACTATCTGCCTTCGCTATTTTAATGTTTTTGGCCCCAGACAGGATCCCCTTTCCCAATATGCTGCGGCAGTTCCTCTTTTTATCACTAAGATCCTCAAGGGAGAACCGCCTGTTATATACGGAGATGGAACTCAATCGCGTGATTTCACCTATGTAAGGAATGTCGTCGAGGCAAATATCTTAGCGGCAAAAGCCGAAGATGCCGGCGGTAAAATATGTAATATTGCCTGTCACGATCAAATTACAGTAAACTTTTTGATTGAGAAAATTAAAAAGAAAATGGCTTCTGACATTTTGCCGGTTTTCGAAAAGCCTCGCCTTGGTGACATCAAACATTCTTTTGCTGATGTAACAGAAGCACAAAGAATATTAAATTATGAGCCTTTAGTCCCCTTTGAGAAGGGTCTTGAGAAAACCATAAGCTGGTATAAAAAAAGAGGAAGCGAATGAAAGACAAAACAAGTCTTTTTGAAAAAAGGATCAAGGACAGGGATGTTATTGTATGTGTCATTGGCCTGGGATATGTAGGTCTTCCGCTGGTTAAAACATTCCTGAATGCAGGTTTTACTGTTATGGGATTTGATGTCGATCAGAAAAAGGTCGAAATGCTCAACCGCGGCCAGAGCTATATCAAACATGTCACGACAGATGATCTGATCCAGTATCTCGAAAAGAAAAAATTTCAAGCATCGTTTAATCCGAATGTGCTTTCTTTAGCGGATGTCATCCTGATCTGCGTCCCGACTCCTCTGGATGTGCATAAGAACCCTGATCTGTCTTATGTTCTGAACACGACCCATGTTGTGGCAAAACATCTGCATGAAGATCAACTGATCGTTCTTGAGAGTACGACCTATCCTGGCACTACGGAAGAGGAGATGCTGCCGATTCTGGAAAAAGGGGGCTTTCAGGCCGGAGTTGATTTTTATCTTGCATATTCTCCTGAGCGGGAAAATCCCGGAGACCCGGTCTTTTCGACGTCAAAGATCCCGAAGGTAGTGGGAGGTGTGACAGCAAACTGCTGCAAGATAGCCAAAACTTTGTATGACCAGATCATAGTTAAAACAGTTCCTGTTAGCTCTCCTCGTGTTGCAGAAGCGACTAAGCTGCTGGAAAACATCTTCCGTTCGGTTAACATCGCGCTTGTTAATGAGATGAAAATGCTTTTTGACCGTCTCGATATTGACATATGGGAGGTAATCGATGCGGCTTCTTCAAAGCCGTTTGGATATATGCGTTTTACACCGGGTCCTGGCCTGGGTGGGCACTGTATTC
>CBDVEQ010000274.1:0-1855 GCA_965373045.1 uncultured bacterium
GTTATCTCTTCCGAGCTTGGGGGAGATCTCTAAAGATTCCCTCGTGGCTTTTATCCCGAAATAGCCTTCAATAACCGCCTTCCCAAGAATGCCGGCGCTGCCGGTGAAATAATCACTTCCTAAACCCACGCCTTCCTTATTATCCCACTCAAAAAACCCTCCATTGGCGATGTTTTTACGGGCGATCTCTAGTAATTTTGCCCTGGCCATCCGGCTGAATCCGTTTTCAAACATCGCCTGAATCATCCTTCCTCCGAACCAATCCCACTGGGCCCCGTTCTGATACTCATAGGGGTCGTCCATCATCGGATGACGGAAAAAGTTTTTTGGATAGGGGGGATAAAGCGTGCCGCTTATTGTAGAGAGACCGGCATTTTCCTGCCGCCTGCATGCTTCACGGATGATCCTGGCTGCGCTGTTCTTGTCTGAAAGACCGGAAACAACAGCCAGGGCGTTGCCTCCCATAGCGAACATATCGTCCTCATTAAATATATGAATGAGGTCGTCAAGATGAGTGTGAACGCGGAAGTATCCTCTGTTTTCCATCCAAAGATGTTCTATGGTCTTTGTTCTATGGGCAGCAGCATTCTTTTTCCAGTATAAAGATCTTTTTTCCCGGCCTAGAGCCTCAAGCATCCGGCTTAGTTCCAGACTCGCCTGGTAAAACATTGACTGGTCATAGATATCCGCTGTCCAGTGTGTCCTCCCATCGACATACACTGCCTGCTGGTCTGCATCGACCATATCAACATCCCCCCAGTCTGCTGTGTGCGCGCCAGAAAGCAGTCCGATTTTTTTATGGCAGCAGTTTTTATCCACATAAGACAGCGCTTTATCCAGGCGTTCGATGACGGCCATTCCATTGATCTTTTTTTTCAACCAGTCCGGACCGAGGATCTGAAAGATTTGAAACGCGGACTGTACGGCGCTTGCTTCCTGGTCGGTCTCTGTAGTGTTTTTATCAGCTTTTCCTTTTGAGTCAAACCAGTCGAAAAGAGAACCGTCCCCATTCTGAAAGGCCAGATGTTCCTCAAGCCATGATGTCAGAAATTCTTGTTTGTAAAAATATTTGGAAGCGGGAATGATGGTGTTGGCATCCCTCAGCCAGATCTGAGGATAGGATGTTCCTGCGGAGAATCCGCATACTGTCCCTGTCCTGCCATTGAATTTCACTTCATTTTGTTCAAGAGTCAGGCGGATAAGTTTGTAGAGAGCGTTTAGTTCCTCTATCTCGGACGAAAAAAATGTGAATGGGCCGTATTCGAGCATGTCCTGTGATCGAAGGCCGGGCCAGTCATTTTTTTCCACCTGGAGCGAGATCCGGAATGTTTTTGAGCCTTGGTCTTTAAACCAGAAAATCCCTTCCTGCAAGATGTCGAATTCCAGCCAATATCTGCCTGTGTGAAGGGGGGCGCGGATGGGGACGGTTCTATTTATTTCCTCTCCAGTTGATACCTCTGAAGGGAGAGAATACCTGGGATTCTCAAATCGGACCATGTTCCCTTCCGCATCCAGAAGATGGTAGGACAGAGCATAAGGGTGTCCTCCTTCTGATATCCAGGGTTTTTTACCTGTGTTGAGAATTGCAAGAGGAATGTCGATGCGCCTTCCTTCAGGAGCGCGGTAATTCTCTGCTGTTGTTCTCAGTGAAAATTGGTAATCTGCATTGGTCTGATTTAAATTTCCGGAAGGTTTGATAAAGATAAAATAGACCACACAGATGGCAGCTAGAACCAGCAGAGCAAAAAGAATTCTTTTTACTCGAATCCTCGAATCCTTGGACCCTTTCTTCATCTTTTTAACATATCCGGGGAAGGAGTTCGGAGGTCAGGGGTTCAAGAAGACGCAGCCCCCC
>CBDVEQ010000275.1:0-1780 GCA_965373045.1 uncultured bacterium
CGGCAGAAGCGGTTTTGGAATGGTTTTTGTAAAGGGCTGAAGCCTCTTCCCCAGACCTCCTGCAAGAATGACTGCTTTCATATGGATGCCTCAGATATTATACATCCCGGATTTGTAACTCTCAAGATGATCACGAAACCACTCAATTGTCTCGGACAATCCCTGCTCCCGTGTATATTCCGGACGCCAGTCCGTATTATCCAAAATCCTGGAATTATCGCATTTCAGTTGGAATACTTCGCTTTTCTCAGGCCTGATCCTGTCTCTATCAGAAACAAATTTTACATCCGCACCGATCAGATCAGCTATCTTTCTTGCAAGATCACCAACAACGATCTCTTCATTCATGCCGACATTAATGATCTCCCCTACAAGTTTATCGGACTTTGCTACTGCAAGATAAGCGCTAGCCGTATCTTTGACAAAAGTCATATCCCGTGATGGTTCAAGACTGCCCATTCTGATCTCTTTTTGAGAAGATAAGATCTGAGAGATGATCGTCGGAATGACCGCCCGTGCAGACTGCCTGGGCCCAAAAACATTAAATGGGCGGACGATCTTAACAGGCATGCCGAATGATCTATAATAGCTCAGGGCGATGTGGTCAGCAGAGATCTTTGTTGCAGAATAGGGAGACTGACCGACCATGGGATGGTTCTCATCAATGGGAACATACTGGGCAGTACCGTAGGTCTCGCTTGTGGAAGTGATCAAAATATTTCCGATGCCGTGCTGTTTTCCGCTCTGGAGAACATTATATGTGCCCAAAATATTTGTTTTAATATAAGCCAGGGGAGACACATAGGAATAGGGAATTCCTATTAGGGCGGCCAGATGAAAAACCGTATCAACATCTTTCATTGCATTAAAAACACTATCAAAATCCCGGATATCCCCGGCTAAAACATCCATCTGGTCCTTGTATTCGGATTCTTCAAGCCAGCCCCACGAATTTTGAGAATTATAATGAACAAAGGCTCTGACCTTAAAACCCTTTTTCACACAAAGCTCAGAAAGATGGGAGCCGATAAAACCCCCCGCGCCCGTGATCAATATCTTTTTCACTTGATTCGCTCCTAGTTCCCTCCAATAAGAATCATGACTAAATAGAATCAGTCAAAAAATCTCCACTATTTTATCAATTAACATGAGTGGAATGCAAAAAAATAAATGGTTCATCCCCCGATTAGTTGGTAAAACAGCCATTCCTGCACCCGCCATTCCCATCCTTTTGTCATTCCTGCGGAAGCAGGAATCCAGTAAGAAATATACTCAATTATCCTGGATTCCCACTGGAGTTTATCCCGCACTTGATGCGGGGTGGGAATGACGATTTAAGGCTTGCAGGATAGTTTTCGATCAAGTTAACAAGATGGTTTGTGACATCGATTTTGTCATCCAACATCTGCTGTCTTCGCGTCTTCCATACTTCCTTCAGGTCTCTCTGGTTCAATAGATCATCAATCTTTTTTATTACCTCTGATGATTGAGATGGCTGCACCGGCGTTATTCCAAAGGTAAGCTGGTATTTGTGTTCCAATTCTTCTAAAACACTGATTCGTCCGGCAAAATCACTTATTCTGATGGAGGGGGCGCCTAATACAGCCGCTTCAACCGACATGCTCTGGCTGTCTGAGATTAAAAGATCTGCGTAGTAGATAAAATGGTGGAGATGGGCCGGGTGGATATCCAACAGATATTTTTGGAATTCTGTATCGACACTAAACTCGGAGCTGATAAATATCTTTCCATGCTGTTCCAACTTTTTAATAATCTCAGT
>CBDVEQ010000276.1:0-1618 GCA_965373045.1 uncultured bacterium
GAAAACAGAAAAGCAGACAAAAAAGACAGATGCAAAACCGAATGAAAAAACCAAAGAGAAGGCCGTCGCCAAAACATTACGCATAGAACCAGACGGGATCAAAAGCAGGATCCTGCGTCTTCCTGTTGAAGTCGCCAGATATGGAAACCTGACTTCGGTTAAAGACACGCTGTATTACATGAAGAGGGGGGACAGAGATCGCAAATCTTCATTTAAAATGTATGATCTGAAAGTGCAAAAAGAAACAGATCTTGGGACGATCGGAGGTTATGAAATCTCTTTTGACCAGAAAAAAATGCTTGTTAGTCAGAACAAATCCTATGCCATTATCAATCTTCCAAAAGGACCGGTCAAACTTTCCGAAAAGCTGGATCTTTCCAGGATGGGAGTTCAGGTTAATCTCAAGAAAGAGTGGAACCAGATCTTTAACGAAAGCTGGAGACAGATGAAATACTTCTTCTATGCGCCCAATATGCATGGTGTAGACTGGGATCTGATGAAAAAAAGATACCAGCCTCTCGCCCGTTCGGTCAATCACCGGGCAGACCTGACCTATGTGATCGGAGAGATGATCAGTGAACTGAGTGTCGGGCACACCTATGTCGGGGGAGGGGATATGCCCCGTGTGCAGAGAATTCCTGTAGGTCTTTTAGGGGCGATATTGAAGCGGTGTGAAAAAACCGGATATTACAAGATCAAAAAACTTTACAAAGGCGAGAATTGGAATCCTGGCCTGAAATCTCCTCTGACTGAAGTCGGAGTAAACGCACAGGAAGGAGATTTTCTGATCGCCATAAATGGCACTCCGACCAATACTATGAATAATCCTTTTAAAGCTCTTCTCAACACTGTTGGCAGGCAGGTCAGCCTGAAGATCAATTCAAAGCCGGAGGAAAAGGGAAGCAGGGAAGTGGTCGTTATTCCCATCCGGGATGAGGGACCTCTGGCCTATTACACCTGGGTACAGGAGAATATTGAGAAAGTTAATAAGGCGACCAAAGGAAAGGTCGGTTATATACATGTGCCGGATATGGGGGTTCGTGGTCTCAACGAATTCGTCAAGCTATTCTATCCCCAGCTGCGGAAAAAGGCATTGATCATCGATGTCCGGGGGAATGGAGGAGGAAACGTTTCTCCTATGCTGATCGAGCGGCTGAGAAGGGAGATCGCCATGATCGATATGTCCCGGAACACGGTTCCAGGGCCGGATCCCGGGCAGATGCTAATGGGACCAAAGGTCTGTCTGCTGGATGAGTTTTCGGCTTCAGATGGAGATCTATTTCCATACCGCTTTAAAAAATACAAGATGGGAAAACTGATCGGCAAACGGTCTTGGGGGGGAGTTGTTGGTATTCGCGGTACTTTGCCATTTATAGATGGAGGAAACATGACGAAACCGGAGTTTGCTCCTTACAGTACAGATGGCAAGAATTGGATCATCGAAGGGCATGGCGTAGAGCCGGATATTTTTGTTGAAAATGATCCTGCCAAGGAATTTGCTGGGATTGATGAACAGTTGAACAAAGCCATAGAAGTCATTATGGAAGAGCTGAAAACCAAAGAAAAGACCCTGCCGCCTATTCCTCCTTACCCGATCAAGAAAAAATAATTGATTATA
>CBDVEQ010000277.1:0-1538 GCA_965373045.1 uncultured bacterium
AACAATATCCCAACATACATGTTCCCGGAATCCGCGGCCCGTGTCCTCGCTGAGATGACCCATTTCTCGTGGTGGCTGAAACGCCCACGGACTGGAATTAAAAAATACAAGGTCGACAAGCCTGCAGCTGAGAACATCATTAAACAGGCCAAGAAGGAGGGTCGAACATTTCTTCTTGAACAGGAAGCTTATGAGATCCTCAAGGCCTATGGGTTTCCGGTAATCAAATCTAAGCTCACAGACAATATCAAAGCAGCCCAAGAAGCCTCTGAGGATATCGGTTATCCTGTTGTTATGAAGATCGCGTCGCCTGATGTGATCCACAAATTCGACTTTGGTGGAGTCTCTCTCAATATACGCACTCCGGCAGAAGTAAAAAAAGCCTACAACACTATCCGTAAAAATGTCCTCGAAAAAAATCCAAAGGCCAGGATCAAAGGTATTCTGGTCGAAGAAATGGCAAAGGAAGGCAAGGAGATCATTCTAGGAGTCAACCATGATCCGCAATTCGGCCCTATCCTGATGTTCGGACTTGGAGGGATCTATGTCGAGGCCCTGGAGGATGTGTCATTCCGCCTTGCGCCGGTTAACGAGTTGACTGCCAGCCGGATGATCACAACAACAAAAACATACAAAATCCTGGATGGATACAGAGGTGGGCCAGTTTACGACCTGAAAGCAGTTGAAGACTGTATTAAGCGCCTATCCCAACTTGCCGTGGATTTTGACGAGATAAAGGAGCTGGATATCAATCCACTGATCGTTTACGAAAAAGGAAAGGGCTGTACCATTGTAGACGCCCGGATCATTCTTAGAGATTGACAGAAATATAAACATTACTATAATAGACTGCTTATCTTTAAGTCTTCCTAAGGACGTTAAATGGGACTATTCAAAAAAATAAATAAAAACAAAGTCTGTGTCATTGGACTGGATGGAGTTCCCAATACGCTGCTCAGGAATCTGGCAGATCAGGGTGTAATGCCATTCTTTAAATCTCTGATCGATTCAGGCTCCCTGCATAGTATGAAAGCCAGCCTGCCTGAGATCTCAGCGGTCAGCTGGACGGATTTTATGACCGGCACCAACTCCGGCAGTCATGGAATTTTCGGGTTTACAGACATGAAAGATAATTCCTATGATATGCGGTTCCCAAATTTTAATGATGTCAGGGTAGAGACATTATGGGATCGACTCGGTCAGAAAAAGAAAAAAAGCATCATCATCAACCAGCCGTCCACCTACCCTGCCAGAAAGATAAATGGTGTGCTGATATCCGGGTTTGTAGCTATCGAGTTGGGAAAAGCGGTATTTCCCATCACATACAAAAAAACTCTCGAACAGATAGGATATGAGATAGATATCGATACATTTAAATCACGGGAAAACCACGAACTTCTATGGAAAGAACTTTACAGTACACTTTCAGGACGAAAGAAAGCCTTCCAACTGCTGTGGGAAGAAGACTGGGATTATTTTGAATTTGTCATCACCGGGACAGACCGCCTGCAGCACTTTCTCTGGAACGCTTATGAAGA
>CBDVEQ010000278.1:0-1524 GCA_965373045.1 uncultured bacterium
ATTTTTCTATCATCTTCTCCTCTTTGGTGACCTTCAGAGCTTCTCTGGCTGCAGCACAGGCCAAAGGATTAGCTCCGAATGTAGAACCATGGCTTCCAGGAGTGAATAGTCCCAGGACTTCTCTCCGAGCCAGGACTGCTGAAACCGCATAACATCCCCCTCCCAGGGATTTACCGATTATCAACACATCCGGTCTTACCCCCTCATGGTCGCAGGCAAACAACTGGCCTGTTCTCCCAAGTCCGGTCTGGATCTCATCTGCGATCATTAAAACATTATTGCGCTCACAAACTTCTTTAACATCTCTTAAATAACCATCTGGAGGCATTATGATCCCGGCTTCAGCCTGGATAGGTTCAACCAGAAAAGCAGCTGTATTTGGAGTAATGGCTTTTTCAAATGCTTCGATATCCCCGAACGGAATCATTTTAAAACCGGGTGTAAAAGGTCCGAAATCCTTCTTATAAAGATCCTCAGATGTAAAACTGATGATGGTGATTGTCCTTCCGTGAAAATTATTGGAGCAAACAATGATCTCCGCCTGATTTTCAGGGATCTTCTTATTTTGATATCCCCACATCCGTGCGGCTTTGAGAGCTGTTTCAACCGCCTCAGCCCCGGAATTCATAGGCAATACCATATCAAATCCGGTAAGGTCGGACAGTTCTTTCGCCAGCATGGGCCACTGGTCGTTGCGAAATGCTCTTGAAGTCAAAGTTAACTTTTCAGCTTGATTTTTTAAGGCTTTTACAATTGTTGGATGACAATGCCCCTGATTTACAGCTGAATACGCACTGAGAAAATCCAAATATTTCTGATTGTTAACATCCCAGACCCAAACCCCTTTGCCTTTAGTAATAACAACATCCAGAGGGTGGTAGTTATGAGCTCCGTAAAGATCTTCCAAATCCATATAAAATTTTGTATTCATCCGTTTTTCCTTCCCTTGAAAATATTATAAAAGATGAGGATAGAAAGTAAAGGCCTTGTTTTACTTTTTGAGTTATTCCCGGTATAAATTATTCTATGAGATATTTTACATTAAAATATTTTTCCATACTTCCAGTGATATTCATCTGTTTAAGCTTGATCTTAACAATGGGTTGTAAAGGAAAATCGCATATGTTCAAGTCTGCGTCTGATTATGCGTGGTCCTTTGAATTCGGAAACAAAACTCTGGTCAGCGGATACGAAAAAGAGATCACTGGCGAGACCATCCATTATCACTCCCCCCTCCCTGATGCCGGATCCGCGCTTCTGGTCAGATCGATCGAGAAGGATAGATATATCGAATGGGAAACAGCCATAGCCCCAGACGATCCAGAAGGAGAATACCTCACATATGTTCTTCTGGCCGGAATCGATGTCAATCCGGACAGCCACAGGTTTGACATCTTCATCGATGGAGAAAAAATATTTTCCTTCTCCAATCCTATACGTGATAAAAACCGCTTCTGGAAGATCCCGGGAAAATACGGATCAGAACTCCTTTACAGGATCACCATGACGGATATTCATGACGAT